>JBDTRV010000275.1:0-4564 GCA_039931475.1 Burkholderiales bacterium
TACAAGGATGTGTTCGCGTTTGCAATGGTGATCCTGCTGATGGCGTGGCGGCCGACCGGCCTGATCGCCGAGCGGTCCAGCGAGCGCGTTTGACGTGATGAAGCAACCCTCATCGTTTCGGTCTTCGGCGATGCTGCTCATCGCGCTCGTCGGCACCTTCGTCTATCTGTGGGCGTTGCTGCACGCGGAAAGCCAGCTCGAAGTCGGCGGGCTGCTCGTGCTGCTGTTGGTGTTGACGCTCGGCCTCAAGCGCTTCGGCGCCACCGCTTCGCTGGCGACCGAGGCGGCACGCTCGCCCGGACTGCTCGGCACCGGCGCGCTGGTTGGTGCGCTGGCGCTGGTGGCAGCGTTTCACGAGGCGCACTTCTCCCTACTGTTGGTGACCACCGTGCTGCTCTACAGCGTGGTGGGGCTGGGGCTGAACATCCAGTTCGGCTACGTCGGCATCGTGAACTTCGCGGGCGCGGCGTTCTTCGGCATCGGCAGCTACACGGCCGCGACCTTGGCGACGCACACCGCCGTGCCGCATCTGTTCATCTTGCTGGCAGGCGGGCTGGCTGCGGCGCTGATTGGCTCGTTGCTGATCTGGCCGGTGCTTCGCACGCGCGGCCACTATGCTGCGCTGGTGACGATCGCGTTCGGCATCCTGTTCAAGAGTTTTCTGGAGGTCAACGACGCGCTGGGCGGGCCGCAGGGCCTGCGCATTCCGGGCCTGAACCTGTTCGGCTGGAAGCTCAACAACGGCTACGAATTTGGCGACGTGGAGATTTCGTTTTATGTCAACTATGCGGTGCTCAGCCTGATGCTGTGCGCGCTTGCTTTCGTCTTCGTGCGGCGGATCGAACGCTCCTGGCTGGGCCTGGAGATGGACATGATCCGCACCGACGAGGTCGCGGCCGCCACCTTCGGCGTCAGCATCGCGCGTGGCAAGGTGCTCGCGTTCACCTGTGGCAACTTCCTGGCCGGCGTGGCCGGCGCCGTCTACGGAATGATGACCGGCTACGTCGCGCCAAACAACTTCACGTTTGGCGATTCGCTGATCCTGGTGTCGATCGTGATCCTGGGCGGTATCGGCAGTCCGTGGGGCCTGTTGCCGGCCGCCACCATCGTGCTGATCCTGCCGGAGAAACTGCAGTTCATCCAGGAGTACCGCTTTCTGCTGTATGCGCTGCTGGTCATCTTCATTCTGCTGTTCCGGCCCGAAGGGATCGTGCCGCGCACGGTGCGCCGCTACTTCCCCGGTGCCGGCGATCGGCAGCCCACTGCCCCATGATCTCGCCATGACCACGCCGTTGCTCGAAGCGCGCGCCCTGACCATGCGCTTTGGCGGCGTGACCGCACTGGATGCGCTGGATCTGGTCGTGCAGGAGCGCGAAATCCTCGGCCTGCTCGGGCCCAACGGCTCCGGCAAGACGACCTTCTTCAACGTCGTGACGGGCATCTATGCACCGTCATCGGGCGAGGTGCTGCTCGATGGTGCTCCGGTCACGGCCGCCAGCGCGCAGACGATGTACCGCGCCGGCGTCACGCGCACCTTCCAGCGCTCGCGGCTGTCGTTGCCGCTCACCGTGTTCGACAACGTTGCGATCGGCCGCGCGCAGCAGCTCGGTGCGGGCCTGTGGTTCAACCTGCTGCAACGCAAAGCGCTGCGTCGGCAGTTCGACGAAACCGCCGACCAGGTGCATGCGCTGCTGCAGACCTTCAGCGCCGAGATGGCGGAGAAAATATGGCAGCCAGCCGGGTCGCTTTCCATGATCGACCGGCGCCGGGTCGAAGTCTGCCGCGCGCTGATCTCGAACCCGAAGCTGCTGCTGCTCGACGAACCTTCGGCCGGCATGACGCACGACGAAACGCGCGAGCTGATGGACGACATCCTGCAGGTGCGCGAGCGGCTGTCGCCGTTCACGATCGTCATCATTGAACACGAGATGGGCGTGATCCAGCGCATCACCGATCGCTGCGTCGTGCTCAACTACGGCCGCAAGATCGCCGAAGGCAGCTTCGACGAGATCACCCGGCACCCAGAGGTGCAGGTGGCTTACCTGGGGCAGGACGCGGAGGAGCCCGCATGACAGCGGCATCCCCGACCCCCGCGCCACCCGACACCGGCGCCCTTCTCGAACTCAACGGCATCCACAGCAGCTATGACCGGGTGGACGTGCTGCACGGCGTGTCCCTGACGGTCGATCAAGGCAGCATCACCTGCCTGCTTGGCGCGAACGGGGCCGGCAAATCGACCTTGATCCGCGCGATCCTCGGCCTCACCCCGCCGCACACCGGCACGATCCGTTTCGACGGAGAGCGAATAGAGCGGCTGCCGACGCATCGCGTGATCGCAAGCGGCATCGCCTGCATCCCGGAAGGCCGCAAGGTGTTTCCGAAGATGACCGTGGAGGAGAACCTGAGAGTCGGCGCCTACCAGCAGCGCGATGCGGCGGAGGTCGCGCGTCTCATCGAGCAGGCGTTCGCACTGTTCCCGCGATTGAAGGAACGCCGCCTGCAGCTCGCCGGCACCATGTCTGGCGGCGAGCAGGCCATGGTGTCGATCGGCCGCGGGTTGATGGCGCAGCCGAAGCTGTTGATCGTCGACGAACCGTCGCTGGGCCTGTCGCCGCTGTTCGTGAAAGAGAACTTCCGCATCATCGCCGACGTCAACCAACGGCTCGGCATCACGATCTTGCTGGTCGAGCAGAATGTGCGGCAGACGTTGGCGATTGCGCATCACGGCTACGTGCTGTCGCAGGGCCGACTCGTTGCGCAAGGCACGGCGCAGCAGTTGGCCGATGATGAGCAGGTGCGTGCGGCCTACTTCGGTTGAACAAGCCGCCCAGCAAGGAGCCCATCCCATGAACATCCCCGATCCGCTCGCACTCACGCAGGCACTGGTGCGAGTCGATACCGTGAACCCGCCCGGGCACGAAGACAAATGCATCGAAATGCTGGCAGACCTGCTTTCCAGCGCCGGCTATGCGTGCCGAACCCATGAATTCGCGCCGCGCCGCACCAGCCTCGTCGCGCGCATTGGCAACGGCGGGGACAAAACCCATGCGCCGCTAGCGTTCACCGGCCACGTCGACGTGGTGCCGCTCGGCAACGCCAAGTGGACGCACGATCCGTTCGGCGCCAAAGTGGTCGACGGCCGCCTGTACGGCCGCGGCACCGCCGACATGAAAAGCGGCGTCGCGGCATTCACGACTGCAGCCATCGCCCGGGCCAACCGCCTGCGTGACGGCCCCGGCTGCACCCTGATCATCACGGCCGGGGAAGAAACCGGCTGCGAAGGCGCGTTTGCGATGGCGCGCGCACCCGATGCGGCGGAGCTGCTCGGTCGCGCCGGCGCGCTGGTGGTGGCGGAGCCGACCAGCAACGCGCCGCTGCTCGGCCACAAGGGAGCGTTCTGGCTGACCGGTAAGGCCAGCGGCGTGACCGCGCACGGCTCGATGCCGGAGCGCGGCGACAACGCGGTCTACAAGATCGCACGCGCCGCCCTCGCATTGGAGCAATTCGAGTTCGAGGAACCGGCCCATGCGCTGATGGGCGCACCGACTCTGAACGTCGGCACAGTGACGGGTGGCTTGAACATCAATTCGGTGCCGGACGCGGCCGAGATCGGCATCGACATCCGCAGCGTCGCAGGTCAGGACCATGCGAACGTGCTGCGCTGCCTGTGCCGCGTGCTTGGGCCGCAGATCACGCTCGCGCCGCGGCTCGATGTGGCCAGCGTCTACACCGAACCGCAAGACCCGTGGATGCGGCGCGTGTTCGAGCTGTGCGCGGCGCGCCAGGGCGGCAACGCGCCGCCGCACCGCACCGTCTCCTACTTCACCGACGCGGCGGCGCTGCGGCTGCCGCTGGGCATGCCGCCGATCGTGATTCTCGGCCCCGGCGAGCCCGAGATGGCGCACCAGACGGACGAATACTGCCAAGTGGATCGCATTGGCGAAGCACATGAGCTGTTCGTCGGCCTGATCGATGACTGGTGCAAAACCGGCGCCTCCTAAATCCGAGGGCGCAGGTACGGTGACCGGCCGTATTCGTTGGTACGGCCCGCCAGCCTCGCACCCAGCGTGAGATTGACCGCATACCTGCGCAGCCCCTTCACGCAACCCAGTTTTCGACAACCAACCCATCCACTCGCCGGAACTCACGTTCGTTGTTGGTGACAAGCACCCATCCCTCGCAGCGCGCATGTGCAGCGATCCACAGATCATTGCCCCCGATGGGCTTTCCGACTGCTTCCAGCGATCGGCAAAGCTGGCCGTAGTGGATGCCGGCGGCATCCGGCAGTGGCGCGACCTGGATCGAACTTTCGAGTTGTTGCAGCGCGGCCAGCGCCTTGTCACGCGCGCGACTTTTTTCCGCGCCGAAACGCAACTCGCCGAATGTGATCACCGACATGGCGATCGCGTTCGCGTCCAACAGCTCGAATCGCTCGCGTACCGCGGGCGGGCTGTGCTTGGCGATGTAGATGCAGATGTTGGTGTCGAGCAGGTAGCGAATCGCCATTCAGAACGGCTCGCGTTCCTGGGGCGGCGCATCGACGCGGCCATCGGCCATGAAGTCG
>JBDTRV010000276.1:0-4563 GCA_039931475.1 Burkholderiales bacterium
GAGCGGCCAGATCGCGGCCTTGGTCAAAAACGCGACCGCGAGCAGCGCGACACCCGCGTGCAGCAGCGGTAGGTCGGCGGGCGCAACGCTCGGGATCTTCGCAGCGATATCGGCCATGCCGAGCGTGCCGGTCACGCGATAGATGATCGCGACCGCGAGCAGAAAGAGAAATGAAGCGCACAGATTGACCGCGACGTAATGCAGCCCCGCCGCCACTCGCGCCCGCCCCGAGCCGTGCAACGCCAAACCGTAAGACGCGGCCAACAGCACTTCGAAGAACACGAACAGGTTGAACAGATCGGCCGTGAGGAACGCACCGTTGAGCCCCATCAACTGAATCTGGAACAGCGCATGAAAATGCACGCCGGCCCGGTCCCAGCGCGCGACCGCGAACAGGACCGACGCGAGCGCCACGAGCGCGACCAGCAGCACCATTGCCACCGACAGCCGATCGGCCACCAGCACGATGCCGAACGGCACCGGCCAGTTGCCTGGCAGATAGATGCCAAGCGCGTTCGCAGGCTCCTGCGCGCCGGCTCCGGTCGCGCCGCCGTTGACCCAGACGAGCAAGGCAATTGCCACTGCGAGGTTGACACCGCAGACCAGCACGTTGACGAGCGCGCTGATGCGGCGCCGCTTTTCGCCGAGCAGCAGCATCAGCGCGGCGGCGATGAGCGGCAGCACGACCGGAACGATCATGAGGTGCGCGGGTTGATCGAACCAGCCGGTCATCGCGACCCATCCACTTTGCCATCCACATGGTCACTGCCCGCCAAGCCACGCAGCGCGAGCAACAGCACGAGAAACAGCGCCGTCACCGCGAAGCCGATCACGATGGCCGTGAGCACCAGCGCCTGCGGCAGCGGATCGGCATAGGCCAAAAGCGTGGCGGCCGCGCCCTCGCGAAGCACCGGCGCCTGGTCGATCGAGAGGCCGCCGGAACTGAAAATGAACAGGTTGACCGCGTACGACAGAAGCGACAGCCCGATGATCACCTGGTAGGTGCGCGGGCGCAGGATCAGCCAGACGCCGGACGCGGTGAGCACGCCAATGGCAAGAGCGAGCATTGCTTCCATCAGCCGGCACCCTCGCCTGCCGCGGTTGCGGTCGAAGTCGCCGCCGCGCCTTCCTCGCGCCGCGCGCGACCGTGCCGGCGCACCGACTGGTGCGCGAGCGCGGTCAGGATCAGCACGGTCGAGCCGACCACGAGCGCGAACACGCCGACGTCGAACAGCAACGCACTGGGCAGGTGGATGTCGCCAAACAGCGGCAGGCTGAAATGAGCTGTGTGCGTCGTGAGCAGTGGATAGTCGAGAACGAGCGATCCCAGCCCGGTCGCCGCCGCGAGCAGCAGGCCGACCGCGATCCAGCGCGGCGGATTGAGCGGCAGCCGCGCCTCGACCCAGTAAGTGCCCGAGACCACGTATTGCAGGATCAGTCCGGTTGCCACGACCAGACCCGCGACGAAGCCGCCGCCCGGTTCGTTGTGGCCACGCAGGAACAGGTAGCTCGCCACCATCAGCGCGACCGGCAGCATCAACCGCACGAGCACGGCCGGCACTTCGAGGTAGCCAAGAGCGGTATCGGGCGCGGAACGCGGATGGGTCGCATGAACCGCCAGATCGCCCGGCAATCGATACGGTTGTTGCCGCGCCGCCGACGCGCGTTGCTCCTTCGGGCGCTGGATCGACTCGCGCGGCGGGCGAAAGCGCCTGAGCAGCGCGTAGACCGCGAGCGATACGGCGCCGAGCACGGTGAGTTCGCCCAAGGTGTCGAACGCGCGAAAGTCCACCAGCAGCACGTTGACCACGTTGGCGCCACCGCCTTCGGGCAATGCGCGCTCGAGAAAAAACGGCGAGATGCTCTGGCCGGCCTCGCGGGTCAGCATGGCGTAGGCCAGCGCCGACATGCCGGCGCCGCAGCTCAGCGCGAGCGCAAGATCGCGCAGCCGCCGCGCGCGCTCCCGCACCGAAGATCGCGGGCGCCCGGCCGCGCCTGCCGCCTTGCCGGGCACGCGCGTGGGCAGCCAGCGCAGGCCGAGCAGGATCAGCACCGTGGTCACCACTTCGACGGCCAGTTGCGTAAGCGCGAGATCGGGCGCGGAGAACCAGATGAAGGTGACGCAGGTGACAAGGCCCGCGCCGGCCATCAGGATCAGCGCCACGAGCCGATGGAACTTGGCCTGCTGCGCCGCGCCTACCGCGCACGCGATCCCCACTACCCAGAGCAGCAGGAACACCGGCGACACCGGCAGCGGCGCTGCGTTGCCGAATGCCAGTCCGCCAGCGAGCAGCGGAGCGGCCGCGGCAAGCGCCGCTGCCGCGACCACCAGCAGCAACTGGACCTGCAGCCGGCGCGATCCCAACGTGCGCAGGGCCTTGCGGGCCAACAGCGAAGTGGCCGCGAGCGCGGTTTCGAAAGCGCTCTTGCCACTCAAGCCACCGATCAACGGCGCGCTGCCAAGCCGCCCGCGTTGATGAGCGCGCCTGAGCAGCAGGTAGCCGACAGCGCCGCCGCCCAACGCGATCAAACTCATCACGAACGGTAGATTGAAGCCGTGCCAGATGGCAAGGCTGTAATCAGGCAGGTCGCCGCCGACCACCGGCCGGGCCGCTGCCGCCAGAAACGCGCCGATCGACCACGCGGGCACAAGGCCCACCACGAGGCAGGCGGCCACCAGCAGTTCCACAGGCACCCGCATCCAGCGGTTTGGCTCGTGCGGCTGGCGCGGCAGATCGTGCGAGGGCGGGCCGAAGAACACGTCGAGCGAGAACCGCAGCGAATAGGCGACGCTGAAGATGCCGAACACGGTGGCCGCGAGCGGCAGGCCGTATTCAATCCACGGCGCGGCCGAAACGAAAATGGTGCCGGCGAAGAACATCTCCTTCGACAGGAAGCCGTTGAGTAGCGGCACCCCCGCCATCGATGCGGCCGCCACGAGCGCTAGCGTGCCGGTGTACGGCATCGAGCGCCACAGGCCGTTCAACTTGCGAATGTCGCGCGAGCCGGTTTCATGGTCGATGATGCCGGCGGCCATGAACAGCGACGCCTTGAAGATCGCGTGGTTCATGATGTGGAACACCGCCGCGACGGCGGCGAACGGGCTGTTCAGGCCCAGCAGCAAGGTGATGAGACCCAAGTGGCTGATCGTGGAGTACGCGAGCAGGCCCTTGAGGTCGTTCTGGAACATCGCCGAGTAGGCGCCCAGCAGCAAGGTGGCAAGCCCCGCGCCGCCGACCATGTAGAACCACAGATCGGTGCCCGACAGCGCGGGCCACAGCCGCGCGAGCAGGAACACGCCGGCCTTCACCATCGTCGCCGAATGCAGATAGGCCGACACCGGCGTCGGCGCCGACATCGCATGCGGCAACCAGAAGTGAAACGGGAATTGCGCGCTCTTGGTGAGGGCGCCCAGCAGCACCAGCACCAGCAGCACCGGATAGAGCGGGCTGGTGCGGATCGTGTCGCCCGAGCCAAGCACGTCGTCCAGGTCGAAGCTGCCGACCACGTGGCCGATCAGCAGCACGCCGATTAGCAGACAGATGCCGCCCAGGCCCGTCACCGTGAGCGACATCCGCGCGCCGCGGCGAGCGTCGGCCAAGTGGTGCCAATAGCCGATCAGCAAAAACGAGAACAGGCTGGTCAATTCCCAGAACAGCACCAGTTGCACCAGATTGCCCGACAGCACCACGCCCATCATGCTGCCCATGAACGCGAGCAGGAACGCGAAGAAGCGCGGCACCGGATCCTTGGGCGACATGTAGTAGCGCGCATACATGACGACCAGCGCGCCGATACCGAGCACGAGCATCGAGAACAGCCACGCAAAGCCGTCGAGCCGAATCACGATGTTCAGGCCCGCGGACGGCAGCCAGCGGTATTCCTCGCGCAGCACGCCGCCGGCCTGCACCTCGGGGAACAGCAGCGCGGCCTGAACCAGGCACACCAGCGCAACCAGTCCGGCCAGCGTCGACGCCGCGTTGCGCGCGTGCGTCGGCACCAGGGCCGCGACGCCACTCGCAAGAAACGGCAGCAGGATCAGGGTCGCCAGGGGCATCGCGGGCGACTCCACGGATTTGCGGTATGGGAACCGGATTTGGGGTGGTTTGGCCCGGATAGAGCGGTTGCAAGCTCCAATTTCGAACCAAATCGGCCGAATGCACTAGTGCAGCGGTCCTGTACAGCTACGTTGTTTATAGCGTTCAGCCTCTGTCCCCAGCCATCACGCGGCAGCCGCCGGTTCGGCCCTGGAAGCATCGGACTTCGGGATTGGCCGCGGATTGCCGTCGGCGTCGATCGCGACGAAAGTCAGCGACGCCTCGGTCACTTTCTTGTACTGGCCCTGGGTCGCGAAATGTTCGGCATAGGCTTCGACGTCCACCGTGATCGACGTGCGGCCGATGCGTGTGACGCTCGATACGAACGACAGGATGTCGCCCAGGCGCACCGGCTGCTTGAACGTGAACTGGTTCACCGCCACGGTCGCCATGCGCCCTTGTGCATAGCGCGCGGGCAGCACCGACCCGGCCAGGTCGACCTGCGCCATCACCCAGCCGCCGAAGA
>JBDTRV010000277.1:0-4547 GCA_039931475.1 Burkholderiales bacterium
AGATCCGTCAAATTCTGATCCAGCGTCTGCATTCCCACGCTATTGCCCGTCTGAATCGCCGAATACATCTGCGCGACTTTGGCTTCGCGGATCAGATTGCGGATCGCGCTGGTGGCGATCATGATTTCGTGCGCTGCTACTCGACCTTGGCCGTCCTTGGTTTTGCACAGGGTTTGCGAGATCACGGCTTGCAGCGATTCGGACAGCATCGCGCGGACCATTTCCTTCTCGTCGGCGGGGAATACGTCGATGATCCGGTCGATCGTTTTGGCGGCGCTCGAGGTGTGCAGGGTGCCGAACACGAGGTGGCCGGTTTCGGCCGCCGTCATGGCGAGGCGGATGGTTTCCAGGTCGCGCATTTCGCCGACGAGGATCGCGTCCGGGTCTTCGCGCAGCGCGGAGCGCAAGGCGGCGTTGAAGCTCAGCGTGTGCGGGCCAACTTCGCGCTGGTTAATGAGGCACTTCTTGGATTCGTGCACGAATTCGATCGGGTCTTCCACGGTGAGCACGTGGCCGTATTCGGTTTCGTTCAGGTAGTTGACCATCGCGGCCAGGGTGGTCGATTTGCCGGAGCCGGTCGGGCCGGTGACGAGGACCATGCCGCGCGGTTTTAATGCCAGGTCGCCGAAAATCTTCGGCGCATTGAGCTGCTCGAGCGTGAGAATCTTCGACGGAATGGTCCGCAGCACCGCACCGGCGCCGCGGTTGTGGTTGAAGGCGTTGACTCGAAAGCGCGCGAGGCCCTCGATTTCGAACGAGAAGTCGACTTCGAGGAACTCTTCGTAGGCCTTTCGCTGGCTGTCGTTCATGATGTCGTACACCATCGAATGAACGGTCTTGTGGTCGAGCGGATCGACGTTGATGCGACGCACGTCGCCGTGCACTCGGATCATCGGCGGCAGGCCGGCGGAGAGGTGCAGGTCGGATGCCTTGTTCTTGACGCCAAAGGCCAGCAGTTGGGTGATGTCCACAGTATTCTCGGGTGAGGGATGAGAGCGCTTTCGGCGCCGCCGGATGCCGCGCTGCCCGGGCGCTTTAAAGGCGCTTGCCGGGCAAAAAGGGTCGATTCAAATTATGGGCAGCATCGAAGCAAATTTGGACAAAGTGCGTGTGCGGATTCGCACGGCTTGCGCGGCTGCCTCGCGCGATGTGGCTTCCGTCGCACTGTTGGCGGTGTCCAAAACGTTTCCGGCCGAGGCGGTGCGCGCGGCCGCCAGTGCCGGCCAGCGCGCGTTTGGCGAGAACTATGTGCAGGAAGGGGTGGAGAAAATCCTGGCGCTGCGAGATGCCGGCCTTGACCTCGAATGGCACTGCATCGGACCGATCCAGAGCAACAAGACACGGCTCGTGGCCGAGCATTTCGACTGGGTGCATACAGTGGATCGCACAAAAATAGCCGAGCGTTTGTCACAGCAGCGGCCCGAGGGTTTGGCGCCGTTGCACGTCTGCGTGCAGGTCAATATCGACGGCTCGCCGACCAAGTCGGGCGTGGCGCCGGTCGATGCGCTTACGCTGTGCGAAGCGATCGCGCGGCTGCCTCGGCTGGTTCTGCGCGGGATCATGCTCGTGCCCGATCCACCCGACCCGGGTGCTACTATTAGCGTAGCTATAAACGACCCGTACACTAGCGGTAAAGCACTTTTTGACCAGATTTTCTCCGCTCAATTGCCCGGTGCCGAGCGCTTCGACACCTTGTCGCTCGGAATGAGCGCTGATCTCGAAGCCGCCGTTCGCGCGGGCAGCACGATGGTGAGAGTGGGCAGCGCGATCTTCGGCAGCCGCGGCGCGGGTTGAAGCCGCATCGAGGCACGCCGGACTCTTGCGATTCGGTTTTTCGATAGACGCCGTGGAAACACCTTTCGCGGCAAGGCGCAAAGGGTTGGCAGGCGCGTTCGGGCGCTACTTTTCGGAATCTCCCACTTCACCGCGGACCCGCGTCAGGCTCTCGACGACGATTAAGACCTCGTCGGGCGCCAGCCCGCCGTGCGATGACAACAAGTCGGCGACCTTGCGCCCGCTCGAAACCCCCACCAAGCTTCCGTTGGAGAACGCCAAAGACCTGCGCGCGGATGTCGCCGCGGTACCGTGGCATCCCGCGCATTTTTGTGCGAACAAGGGCGGCGTCGTGACCTGTGCCGTCAACATGGCACGCATCGGCTCAACCAGCTTGTCGGTCAGGTAATGGTTGCGCAGGAACACATCGAGGTCATTGCCATGATGGGTGCCAAGCAGCCTGCCGTTCTCGACCCGCAAAAATTTGCGGGCAAACTGACCCGAATGACCATGACACACCTGACAGCGTTGATCCCAGTGCTCGTGTAGATCGACCTCCATTTGCGCTGCCGAAACAAACGGGGTAGCCAGCATGAGCAACAACAATACGGCCAACTTCTTCATCTCATGCCTCTTGATCGAACGCCTTGCCGCTGACGGTGCCGCGTATTGATCAAAACTCAACCGGTCACTGACCTGCAAATGGCACTCAAGCGTTGGCATGGTATCCGCCTATCGTTTGATCGACGCCGTCTCATTTAAGCCGCTCTCCGCTCGCATCCAGCACCTCGATCGTGATCGGAATCGACTGGCCGACGCTTTGCGTTACGGTGCAGAACGCGTCGAACTGGCTCACCGCGCGCTCGATGTGTTTGAGTTCGCCCGCCGCGACCCCGAGCCGTAGCACCGCGCGCATTTCGAGCACACGCAGGCGCCCCTGGGCGTTGCGGCCGACCTCGGCATCGACCGTGCACGAGATCGGCTCCGGCGCCTGCCCGAACTTGCGCAGCGCGAACAGCAGCGAGTCGCACAGGCAGTTGCCAACCGACGCGGTGAGCAGTTGCACCGGCGACGGCCCCTGTCCCGTGCCCAATGGCGGAGGTTCGTCGCCCATGAGCGGCGGCACCGTGCCGCCGAACGCGATGTCGAAGCGATAGTCCTCGCGCTGCGCGAGTTCGACGCGGACCGTTTGCTCGCCGCTCATCGGCCCGCTCCACTCGGTTGGCTGCAGGAAGCGCCGGTCGTCGGCACTCCAAGTTTCTGCAGGATTTTGGCCAGCGGACACAAATTCGTGAAGCCGGACTGGAACAGATTCAGCCCGACGAACACGGTGAACGCGAGGAACCACGGGCTTACGAACAGCGGACTGATCTCGAGCCCCAGCGCGAGCGACACCAGCACGAACAGACCCGCGAACACGCGGACGTAACGATCGACAGTCATGACATTTCTCCTTTAAGGTGACACACAAACAAACCCGTTGGCTCACCGCTCGGACAGCCGCTCGATGCCCAGCGCCTTGAGCACATAGGTTTCGTAGACCGGCTCGACGTTGCCGGTTTTCATCTTGCGGATGAAATATTTTTCGAACGCGATCTTGGCCAGATGCACCCATTTGCCTTTCTTGAACCAGTTCACGTTGCGCGGCGGGTTTTGCGGCAGCGCGACGATGGCCGCGCCGGTGTCGCCCATGTCGGCCAGGCAGATTGCATTCCAGGTTGCTTTGGCCGTGGCCGGCTCGCCCGCCAGATCGGCCGCGATGTTGTGCGTGATCGCACTGACCATGGTCTCGATCATGTAGCCGGTTTTGGGCGCGCCGGTGGGCACCGGCGTCACCTCGACCGGCGGAATCGCGACGCAAACGCCGGCCGAAAAGATGTTGCGCCGCGACTTGCTCCGCTGGAACTCGTCGATCAAGACGAAACCGCGCGGGTTGCACAGATCGGGCACCGCGGCAACTGGATCGATGCCCTTGAACGCGGGCAGCATCATTGCGAGCTGGAACGCGATCTCATGCTCTTTCACCGCATTGCCGTGCTCGTCCAGTTGCGTGGTGAACAGCTTGCCGGCTTCCACCTTGGTGGTCTTGGCATTGGTGACCCACTTGATGTCGCGGCTGCGCAGTTCGGACTCGAGCATGGTCTTGCTGTCGCCGACGCCAGCCAGCCCCAGATGGCCGATGTACGGCTCGCTGGTCACGAAGGTGATCGGCACCTTGCTCCGCAGCTTGCGTTTGCGCAAGTCGGCGTCCAGGATGAACGCCGACTCGTAAGCCGGGCCGAAGCAACTCGCGCCGGGCATTGCGCCGACCACGATCGGGCCTGGGTTTTCGAGGAACCGCTGGTAGTCCGCGAAGAACTGCTCGGCATGATCGACGGTGCAGACTGAATGGGTGTGGCCGCCGTCGGGACCGGCGCCGGGCACGTCGTCGAACGCTAGTTTGGGGCCGGTCGCGATCACGAGATAGTCGTAATCGACGCCGTCGCCGCCCTCGAGCGTGAGTCGGTTTGCATCGGCGTCGATGCCGACCACCGGCTTGCCGATGAAAGAGATGCCCTTGCGCTCCAGCAGCGGTGCGACCGGCAGCGTGACCGCATCGCGCTGGCGCCAACCCACCGCGACCCACGGATTCGATGGCGTGAACTGGAAATAGTCCGTCGCGCTGACCACAGTGATGCTGTGCTCAGGCCCGAGCTTTGCCCGCAACTCGTACGCGGCTGGCATGCCGCCGATGCCGGCGCCCATGATGACGATCTTTGCCATGACGTTGCTCC
>JBDTRV010000278.1:0-4521 GCA_039931475.1 Burkholderiales bacterium
GCCCCGCAAGCCGTGATTGGCCGCGAGCGCGGTCGACAGCGTGGTGTTTGGCCCAGGCGTGAAACTGCTCGCGGTGGCGAGCAGCAGCAAGGCGGAGAAGTCGGCGGCGTTCATCTTGTGCAGGTGGCGGCGCCGTGACAAGACGCGGCGTCGGTTGCGTCGACTATAAGTGGCGCGGCCAATACAGAACCAATACACTTGGGCGGCGCAGTTGCTTCGTCTGTATCGTTGGCGCGAGCGGCACAAACCTCGAACGGTGCGGTGTCGCGCTCCGGCAACTCGCGGCATGACGGCTGGCCAAGCCGGCGCATTCGCTCATCCATGAATCATGCTCGTCAAGACCGCCACCCAACCCCTTTCCATCCAGTTGTCCGAGCGCTTCGCCGAGCGCATCAACAACCGGCTGCTCGCGCCCGGTGCGCGATTGCCGTCGGTGCGCGAATGCGCGCGAACGCAGGGCGTGAGTCCGGCCACGGTGGTCGCGGCGTATGACCGGTTGCTGGCCGCCGGCCTGGTCGAAGCGCGTCGAAATCGCGGATTTTTCGTAAGAAATACGGCCTCACCGCTCGTCCAGTATGAAAAGCGTGCTCCACAAAGCGTAGCAAAAGCGCCACGCTCGGTCGGCCACGCGCCGATCGACGCGGCCGCACTCATGCGCGGCATGATGGGCGGCCCGAGCGAACGGCCGCAGCCCGGCATGGGGACCTTACCCCCGTCCTGGCTCGAAGCAGATTTTTTGCCCTCCGCGCTGCGCAAGGTCACCGGAGCGCGCGCCGTGCACGAGTTTTCGTCGCACTACGGCAATCCGGCTGGCGACGCGGGGCTGCGCGCATCCCTCTCAAAAAAGCTTGCGGCGATCGGCATCGAAGCCGCGCCGGATCGGATCATCACCACCTTGGGCGCGACGCAGGCGCTCGACATCGTGAGCCGCACCTTGCTTGTGGCGGGCGACTGCGTGATGGTCGAAGAGCCCGGTTGGGCGATCGAATTCGCGCGCCTTACGGCGCTCGGCATGCGCATCCTGCCCGTGCCGCGCACCGCCGATGGCCCCGATCTGGCGGTGATGGCGCGCTATTGCGAACTGCACCAGCCCAAGTTGTTCGTGAGCGTGAGCGTGCTGCACAACCCGACCGGCGCGAGCCTGTCGGCCCACAGCGCGCATCGGGTATTGCAACTGGCGGCGCGGCAGGACTTTCACATCGCTGAAGACGACACCTACAGCCACCTCGCTCCGGCGCACGCCACGCGCCTCACTGCCCTCGACGGCCTGCATCGCTGCATCTACGTGAGCGGCTTCGCGAAGATCCTCGCGCCAAGCTGGCGGGTCGGCTACATCGCCGCGCCTGCCGCGCTGGTGCAGCGGCTCGAAGATACGAAGCTGCTCGCAACGTTGACGACCCCCGCGCTGCTCGAAAAGGCGCTCGCCTGGTGCATCGACCAAGGGCAGTTGCGGCGCCACGCCGAACGCATTCAGATCCGCCTGGGCCAAGCCCGCGCGCGCAGCGTGAAGCTGGCATTGGCGGCCGGTTGCCGCTTCGCTTCCGAGCCGGCCGGGCTGTTCGGTTGGGTCGATACCGGCGTCGATACCGACACGCTCGCGCAAGCGCTGCTGGACGACGGCTACATGATCGCGCCCGGCGCGCTGTTTCACGCCACCCGAAAGCCGTCGACGCTGATGCGCATCAACTTCGCGACCACGCAGGACAGCGAGTTCTGGCGCGCGTTCGAGCGGAGGGCAGCGGCGTTGCGATAGGGCCGACCACTGCTGCGCCGTGCGTTCAAAACGCGCTGGCTTCGGCCGCGATCTCGTAGCTGCGCAGCCGCGCCGCGTGGTCGAAGATGCCGCTTGCGACCATCAGCTCGTCGGCGCCGGTGCGCTCGGCGAATTCCTTGAGCCGCTCGCGCACGATGTCCACGGTGCCGATGGCGGTGCAGGCCAGCACCGAGTCGAGCAGCGCGTTCTCGGCCGGACCGATCTGTTCGCGGAAGTTTGGGGTCGGCGGCGGCAGGCGACCCGGGCGGCCGCTGCGCAGATTGACGAACGCCTGCTGCCATGAGCTTGCCAAAAGCGTTGCCTCGCTTTGCGAATCGGCCGCGAACACGTTGATGCCGACCATCACATAAGGCTTTTGCAGTTGCGCCGATGGTTGAAACGTTTCGCGGTAGATCTGAAGCGCGGGCATCAGCATCTGCGGCGCGAAGTGCGAAGCGAACGCATAGGGCAGGCCGAGGTGCGCGGCGAGTTGCGCGCCAAAAGTGCTCGATCCCAGAATCCAGACCGGCACTTGCGCGCCCTGGCCGGGGATGGCGCGCACGTTTTGCCGAGGCTCCGCGCTCATGAAATCCATCAACTCGACCACGTCCTGCGGAAAGCGCTCGGCGGCCGCATGAAGGTCGCGGCGCAGCGCCGCGGCGGTGCGTTGATCGGTGCCCGGCGCGCGGCCGAGGCCCAGATCGATCCGGCCCGGGTAGAGCGCTTCGAGCGTGCCGAACTGCTCGGCGATCACGAGCGGCGAATGGTTCGGCAGCATCACGCCGCCCGCGCCGACGCGGATGGTTCGCGTGCCCGCGCCGACGTAGGCCAGCAGCACGGCGGTGGCTGCGCTGGCGATGCCGGGCATGCCGTGGTGCTCGGCCAGCCAGTAGCGCGTGAAGCCGAGGCGTTCTCCCGCTTGCGCGAGCGAAAGCGAATTCTTGAACGATTGCGCGGGCGAGCTGCCTTCGCAGATCGGGGACAGGTCGAGGATGGAAAGTGCGGTCATGGCGCGATCATCGCGCCAAGCGGCGACAACCGTGTTGAACAGAATCGGAAAGCCTCAGTTCGCACAGACGAATCACGCTATTAGAACAAGAGCTAAGAACGTCCACGTGGCGCGCGGTGAGGGCGATTTTTGCCAACTTTTCCGCTGCGAACGACGGTGCGGCGCCAACGTCAGCGGCGCACCGAGCTGAGCTGAGCCGCTGAGCCTGCCCGCCGCGCCGAACCCAGCCCAGCCAACCGAGGCCGGCCAACCGAGGCCGGCCAACCGAGCCAGCCCAGCCAGTCGAGCGGAACCCAGCCAGTCGAGCTGAGCTGAGCTGAGCTGAGCTGAGCCGAGCTGAGCCGAGCTGAGCTGAGCTGAGCCGAGCTGAGCTGAGCTGAGCCGAGCCGAGCCGAGCTGAGCTGAGCTGAGCCGAGCCGAGCCGAGCCGAGCCGAGCCTCGCAGCTCAGGCCTCCTGCTCCCGGTGCCGGTCGCGCTGTTTGCGGATCGCATCGGCCCGCTCCTTGCGCTCGTCGGCCTGCTCCTCGCGGTTGCGGGCCAGCGCGTCGGCCACGTCGACGCCGTTGGTGCCGTGCTCGGCCGCCTTGGCTTGCGCCTCGGTGGCGGCGACCGCTTTCACGCCCGATACCGAGCCGTGCGCATTGGCATAGACCTTGGTGAATTCAGCCCCGAGCAGGAAAATCTGCGCCGCGTAGTAGACCCACACCAGCAGCACCACCACGGAGCCGGCAGCGGCAAAGGTGTCGCTGGTGCCGCTCTTGCCGATATAAAGACCAATCAGGTATTTGCCGATGGTGAACAGCAGCGCGGTCACGATGGCGCCAACCCACACGTCGCGCCACTCCACGTCCACCGACGGCATGAACTTGAAGATCATCGCGAACAGCACGGTGGCAAGGCCCAGCGACACCACGATGTTGATCGCCTGCAGCAATAGATCGGACCCCGGCAGCATCCCGGCGGCCCAGCTCCCGAACGCTGAGACGGCAGCGCTCATCACGAGCGAGACCATCATCAGGAACGCCAGCCCCAGGATCAGCCCGAACGACAGCACCCTCGCGCGCAGCACGGCCCAAAGGCCCTTCGGCTTGATCCGATCCGGCACGTGCCAGATGCGGTCGAGCGCGCTTTGCAACTCGGCGAACACCGTGGTCGCGCCCACCAGCAGGATGACAATGCTGACGCCACTGGCGATGAGGCCGCCGGTCGGATGGTTGGCCGCCGCGATCATTCCCTGCACCGCGAGCGCGCTGTCGCGCCCCATCAGCCCTTGCAGTTGGCCCACGATCTCACCCTTGACGGCGTCTTCGCCGAAGATGAATCCGGCCACCGCGATCACGATGATGAGCAGCGGCGCAAGGGAAAAGATCGTGTAGTAGGAAATAGCCGCGCCCATGCTGGGCGCGAAGTCGTCGAGCCACGCAGTGACGGCGCGGCGAGCAAGGGTGAACAGTTTGCCTAGTGTCATAGGCTCAGAATACCCCGAGCACCAGTAGCACGATGACGATCACCGCCACCACGCCAATGCCGCCGACCGGCCCGTAACCCCAACTGCGGCTGTGCGGCCAGGCGGGGATGACGCCGATCAAGATGAGGATGAGGACGATCAGGAGGATGGTTCCGAGGCTCATGGCAGTTTTCCTTTAGCGGTGAATTGGCCGCGCGGCGAAGGCCGGCACGCTGATTAGCACCGCAACCAGTGGCAAACGGCGGGCCTGCGGCCCGCTCGGCCTTAGCGCAGCAGCGCCACCGCCCCGGA
>JBDTRV010000279.1:0-4511 GCA_039931475.1 Burkholderiales bacterium
TGGGTGCGCGCGCGCGGCATGTCGATCTACCAGATGGCGCTGATGGGCGGCAGCGCCTTGGGCGCGGCCGTCTGGGGCAAGGTCACGAACCTGACGGACCTGCCGACCAGCCTCATGATCGCGGCTGGCTCCGGCGTGGTCCTGATGCTGCTGGTGCAACGGCTTGCGACAGACCGCAGCGTGCTCGAAGACCTGTCGCCGTCGTCGCACGGCACCGTGCCCTTTGCCAATGAGCCGCCCAAGACCGGCCATGTGGTGGTCACTGTCGAGTATTTGATCGATCCGTTGCGCGCCGACGAATTCAGAAGGCTGATGCGGGTCAGCCGCCGCAGCCGCCTGCGCCAGGGCGCGCTGTCGTGGGATTTGCTGCACGACTTGAACGACCCAGGACGCTTCGTCGAGCAGATCGTGGACCATTCCTGGACCGAACATCTGCGCCGCTTCGAGCGGGTGATGGCCGACGACGTGGCGATTCGCGAGCGCAAACTCGGGTTTCACTTGGGCGAGGAGCCGCCGGTGGTCGCACGCTTTTCGGTGGAGGCGGCGCCGCTGAGACGCTAGCGCTGGATTTCGTCTAAAAAAATGGCTTCACCGCTGGTACAGCGGTCATTTTTAGCTATTAATTTCGCAGCATCCGCCCTAGGGATCGATCCTGAGTGGAATGGTGACCGGCCCATCGTTGACAAGTTCGACCTGCATGTCCGCCCCAAACCGGCCGGCCTGCACGACTGGATGCGCCGCACTGGCCGACCGCAGGAAATGGTCATACAAGCGGCGTGCATCGCTTGGCGCCGCAGCACCCGAGAAGCCCGGCCGGTTGCCGCTTGCGAGATCGGCCGCGAGCGTGAATTGGCTGACCACCAGCAGGCCGCCGCCTGTGTCCTGCACGCTGAGGTTCATCTTGCCGGCTTCGTCGGCAATGATGCGCATTTTGAGGATGCGCGCGAGCATCCGTTCGGCCTGGCGTTCGCCGTCGCCTCGCATCGCGCACAGCAGCACCAAAAGGCCGGCGTCGATCTCGCCGACCACCTCGCCTGCGATCCGCACCCGCGCCGAGCTGACGCGTTGGATCAGCGCGAGCATGGCGGCACCGGCTTGTTACGATGGCCCGCGAGCCTTGAGCCGCAATTGCCAGGAGATCGATCCATGAAAAACTCATCCACCATCGCCATCATTCTGACGGCGCTGACACTTTGCGCCGGCCCCGCATTTGCCGCCAACTCGGCCGAAGCGACTGCGGCCGCGAAGCGCCACCTGGCGGAAAAGCGGGGCACTGGCGCCGCGCCCGCGGCACCGGCTGCCGCCCCCGCTTCGGCCTCGACGCCCGCGCACATGGCCAACGCGGGCGCCGCTTGGTCGGCCCAGTTGGCCAGTTGCAAGGCCCAAGCTGGCATGAACCTCGTCAAACGCGAGAAATGCGTCTGGTCCCATTGCAACGGCCATTGGGGCCAGGGCGACTGTCCGCCCGGCAGCGACTGGCCGCCGAAGTTCGAGAAACCGAAGTTCGAGAGATTCGGCACTACGCCGGCCAGCCCGCGTTGAGGTGAACCCGAACAAGCGTTCGGCGAGGGACTTTCCCGGTGGCGCCGCAGCGGCAAGCGCGAATGCCTCAAGCCGTTTGCTCCGGATCGCTCGCATGCGCCTCGACCTCGACGTCACTCGGCAGTAGCTGGATTGTCGCGCGCAAGCCCGGCACCGCGCTGATCAGCGCCTGCTCGACGTTGGCGCGCAGCGCGGCGGCGCGGCCCAGGCTCCAGCCGGCCGGCATGTGCATGTGCAGATCGACGAAGCGGCGCTGGCCGGAGCGGCGGGTCGTCAGGTGATCGAACCGGATCGCCTTGTGATCGAACCCAGCCAAAATTTGTTCGATCTGCTGCTGCACTTCGGGCTCGGCCGATTCATCCATCAGCCCCTGCGAGGAACGCCAGATCAGCCGCCCGCCCACGAACAGAATGTTCAGTGCGACCCCGATCGCCACCAGCGGATCGAGCCAGCCCCAGCCGGTGGCGGCGACCAGCCCCACCCCAATGACGACGCCAGCGGACGTCCAGACGTCAGTCAGCAAATGGTGGCCATCGGCTTCGAGCGCGATCGAGCGATGCGCGCGCGCCGAGCGCAGCATGGCCCAGGCCAATGCGCCGTTGAACAAAGAGCTGAGCACCGACAGCATCAGTCCCAGACCGAGTTGCGCCAGCGGCTGGGGCTGAAGCAACCGCTGGACCGCGGCCCAGATGATCGCGCCGGCCGCCACCATGATCAGCAAACCCTCGAAACCGGACGAAAAATACTCGGCCTTGAAGTGGCCATAAGGATGGTCCGCATCCGCCGGGCGCGCCGCGATCGTCACCATCAGCAGCGCGAACAGCGCGCTGGCGAGATTGACCAGCGACTCCATCGCATCCGACAGCAGTCCAACCGAGTCAGTCAACCACCAGGCCAGCGTCTTAAGCGCGATCGTGAGGCAGGCGACGCCGATCGACGCGCGCAGTAGCCGGTGCGGCGTGAGCCATGCAGTGGAAAGAACGCCAGCCGCCTTCATGCCGGCATTGTGGACGACACCGTGCAAGAATCCTCGCGATGCAGCCGGCCTGGAAACAACATGGCACCTGGATCGCGATCTGGGGCTTGCTGTTCGCGCTTGGAGCGATCGTGCTGGCGCGCATGGAGCTTGCGCGATTGGACGACGCTTTTCAGACCGATGCGCGCATCGCCCATCGGCTGCTGAGCCAGCGAATGGTCGAGCACGACGCCGTGCTCGCGATGCTCGCGCTGCTGCAGCCAACCCAGGATGCGGACGATGCCTCAAGCCGTCTCGCGGCGCTTTATCCACAGATCCTCGCGGTCGCGCGGCGCGGCCCCGGCCAAACATGGCCGGCCTACTCGGCGCCGGCGCTGAACGTGGCCGAAGCCCGGTCGCGACAACAGCGCCATCCCACGCTTGCAGGCGCCGACATTTCTGGCGGTCGCTACTTGTTGGTGCTCGCGGCAGAACCGGCCAGCCAGTCGCTCACGATCGACCTGCTCGCCGCGGTTCCGTGGGACGAATGGCCGATGCAGCCGGATCAAAGCCCGGTGCGGGTGCGGCTCGAACACGCTGGCAGCGCTCTCGTACTGCAACCCGGAAAGATCGACGGCAATGCGGGCTGGCGCTTTGACTTTCGCAAGACCCTGGCGTCGCCGAGTCAGCCGTTCGACGTGGTGGCGGCGCGTCAGGTCGGTTGGGCCGAACTGCCGTGGAGCGCGATGGTCGCGCTGGCGATCGGCATCGGCATGGTCCTGTGGGCTATCCGGGCCTGGCAACGCCAGCGCGCCGCTCGCGAGCGGGCTGAGGAACTGCTCCGGCTTGGACAGGTGGCGCGCCTGAACACGATGGGAGAACTCGCAGCCGGCATGGCGCACGAGCTGAACCAGCCCCTGACCGCGCTGCTCGCCAATACGCAAGCCGCCGGTCGGCTGCTGGACGATGAGCCGCCCGATCTCGCGACCGCGCGCTCGGCCATGGCACAGGCTGCGGCGCAGGCCCGGCGCGCCGCCGACGTGGTGCAGCGCCTGCGCCGCGCCGTCGAGCGGCCCGATCTTGCCGCTGGAACCCGGAGCGTTGCGCTGCAAGGCGCGATGCAGCGCGCGCTGCACCTATTGGCGCCTGAATTCGAGCGCTGCCACGTGGAGCCCGTACTGGAACCGCACGAGCCGCCGCTCTCGGTGCGGGCCGAGCCGGTGGCGCTGGAGCAGATCATTCACAACCTTCTGACCAACGCGCTGCATGCGCTGTCGCAGGTCGACTCGAACCAGAGGCAACTTCAATTGCGCGTGGATGCGAGTGGAGGCGACGGCATCCTCACCGTGGCCGACACCGGCTGCGGCATTGCGCCCGAATTGCTCGCGCGCATCTTCGAGCCGTTCTACAGCACGCGAGAGGGCGGGCTCGGGCTCGGCTTGAGCCTTTCCGAAACGCTGGCAGCGGGCATGGGCGGCAGTCTGACGGTGGCGCCGAACCCACCGCGCGGCACGCGCTTTCGCCTCGCGCTGCCGCTGGCAACAGAGCACTGAACGATGTCCCTGAGCGCGGCGCCGGGAGGCCGGAACTTGGGTCATGCGCCCCACGCCGGTAGCACTTTGCACGAAGCGAGGAGCGTCGGGGCCACATGACGCCGTTGTCACCACTGATTCACCTGATCGACGACGACCAAGCCGTGCGCGAGAGCCTTGCGCTTCTGATCAGCACCGTGGGCTTGCGCGTCGAGTGCTGGAGCGAACCGCAGGCTTTCATCGACGGCTTCGATCGCGGTGCGATCGGCGCGATCGTGCTGGACGTGCGCATGCCCGGCTTCGGAGGGCTCACTGTGCTCGACACCTTGATCGCTCAAGGCGTGGACCAGCCCGTCATCATGCTGACGGGGCACGGCACGGTCGAGTTGTGTCGCCGGGCGTTCAAGGCGGGGGCGGCCGAGTTCCTGGAAAAACCGGTCGACGACGAGCAGTTTCTCGAAGCGCTGCAGAACGCGGTGCGG
>JBDTRV010000280.1:0-4509 GCA_039931475.1 Burkholderiales bacterium
TGCAGCACCTTGGAGCCGAGCGACGCCATCTCCAGCATCTCCTCGAAGCTCACGGTCAGAAGGCGCCGGGCTTCCGGCACGACCCGCGGATCGGTGGTGTAGACGCCGTCCACGTCGGTGAAGATCAGGCATTCGTCGGCCTTGAGCGCCGCCGCCACCGCGACTGCCGACGTGTCCGATCCACCACGGCCCAGGGTCGTGATGTGGCCGGCTTCATCGACCCCTTGAAAGCCCGTGACGATCACGATCTTGCCCGCCTCCAGGTCGGCGCCGACCCGTTTGCCGTCGATCGACTCGATCCGCGCCTTCGTGTATTCGCTGTTGGTGCGCACCGGCACCTGCCAGCCCGCGTAGCTGACCGAAGCCATGCCTTCGGCCTGCAGCGCGATTGCGAGCAACGCGGAAGAAGCCTGCTCGCCAGTCGCGGCCAGCATGTCCAGCTCGCGGAAGTATTCGCGCGTGGCAAGTGCGGGCGCAATCTCCCGGGCCAGACCGAGCAATCGATTGGTCTCGCCGCTCATCGCGCTGGGCACGACGATCATGCGATGCCCGGCACGCGCCCACTTGGCAACGCGCCTGGCGACGTTCTGGATGCGCTCGGTCGAGCCCATCGAAGTGCCGCCGTATTTTTGAACGATCAAAGACATGACTTGAGGGGTTGGGGCGGCGCGCTCGGTTGCAGCAGGAATCTTGGAAGTGAAGAGCGCCAAATTCTGCGGCTTCTGTTCTCGCTGCCGGGTCTACGCCTGCGGTCCGTCGGAAAGCGCTGGATTGTACCAATCGAGCACCTCGCCATGCCGCACCACGAAGCCTCTCCCGACCTTGATCCGGATGCGGTGGCCGCGCGTTTTGCAGTCGCCGATTTGCGCGACCAGTTCGTTCAATTGGGCCGCGCTCGGGGTCGTCTTGTGGCACTTGAGCAGCCAGAGGCGCAGCAGATTGGCAAGGCGTGGCGCGGACAATTCGCGCAGCCGACCGATCGCGGGCGGATCGCCGACCCGCGTCAGATCCTCGGCGCCCAAATCCGCAAGCAGTTGCGCGCCCTGCGCCGCATGGGCGGCACTGCGCGCGAACGTGGAGCGAAACGCGGGGAACGCCGCTTGCAGCGCCGGCAACAGTTGCGCGCGAATGCGGTTGCGGGTGTAGCGCTGATCCGCATTGCTCGGGTCTTCGATCCAGCCGATGCCGCGCCGCTTCAGCCACTCCCGCAAATCCGCGCCCGGCACCGCCAGCAGCGGCCGATGGAACATGAGATCGCCGTCGGACCAGCGCGCCGGCATCGCGGCCAGCCCCGGCAACCCGGCGCCGCGCGACAGCGCGAGCAACATCGTTTCGACCTGATCGTCCGCATGTTGTGCCAATGCTATTGAGTTGATAGCTACTCCGCTACATACGGCGTGCGGTAAAGCCCGAAAAATCTCGTATCTGGCGGTCCGGGCGGCCTCTTCCGGGCTCTGGCCGGGCATCGGATGCGCCCGCACCCGATGCACCTCGATCGGCACGCCGATCCGCGTACAGAACGCCTCGCAGTGCGCCGCGAAATCGTCGGCCGCAGCCTGCAAGCCATGGTGCACGTGGACCGCTCGGATCTCGTTCGGCCACTTCTCCGCGCAGGCCACAAGCAGCGCGGTCGAATCGGCGCCGCCGCTGTAGGCGACGGCCAGCGGCAGCGACGGCTGGAACGTAGCCATCGCCTGCGCGAGCGCCAGGGCCATACGTGGCACGGACTCTTGGGACGACTCTTGCGGTTTCATGAGGCGGCACATCTTACGGCGCGTTCTAGATGGGGCAAAGGCATCACGGGCTAACATCGGCTCGCTCTCCCCGAAGCCTTCGCCAGGGCCGCGTCATTGGCCAGTAACTCATACAACAAGGGTTCTCGCGTCTTGCACCGATATTTGCTGATCGACGCTCTACGCGGCATGGCGGCGCTGCTGGTGCTGGTTTATCACGTGATCGAGGTCGGTCAGTGGAGCGCCTTTCCGGTTGAAGGCCCATTGAAGGTTTTTCGTATCGGGTGGATCGGCGTCGATCTGTTTTTCGTGATCAGCGGCTTCGTGATCGGCTTGTCGGCCATGCAGAGCGCGGCCACCGATCCGCTGAATTGGCGCCGACCGTTTGCCGAGCGGCGGCTGCGCCGCATCGTGCCGCTGTACTTGCTGACCTGTCTGGCCTGCCTGTTCTTGGTGGATCCGACCGCGCTACTGCGGGGCTTTAGCAACGCGGCCGTCGAAATCACCACCCATCTGCTGTTCATCCACAACCTTTTTCCGCGCACCTACTACTCGATCAACGGACCAGCCTGGTCGATCGCGCTGGAAATGCAGTTCTACCTTCTGGTGTTGCTCACCGGGCGTTGGCTGGCCGGCGCCTCGGCGTGGCGAATCGTGCTCATCTGGGCCGGCACGGCGATCGCCTGGCGCTACGGGACGACCATCGCGCTGCCACCGGGGCCAAGCCTGCCACTCAAGCAGATGATGAAGGCAATGCAGTTGCCTGGCGTGCTCGACGCATTTGGGGTGGGTATTGGTCTCGCCAAACTCGCGATGACAGGTCGTCTAGCGCCCGGTTGGGGCCGGTTCGCGCTGTACTCCGCCGTCGCGGCCCTGTTGCTTGGGATCGCTTGGTACATCTTTTGGAACAATCCCGAGTACTGGAGCAGCACGGGGATGATCGTCGGCTGGCGCGGATTGCTGGCCCTGGGCTTTGCGGCGCTGCTGGCGGCTGTGGTCGTGTGTCCTACCGACGGCGGTTGGCTGAGTTGGCCGCTGCGCTATCTGGGCGTGGTCAGCTACGGCATCTATCTGTGGCATTTCGCGATCGTGCTGACACTGGTCCAGGCAACGCCTTGGCGGGGCAGCGAGCTGCTGATTGCCACCCTGCTGGGGACGGTGGTGCTGGCGAGCCTGTCCTGGTGGGGATTCGAGAAGATCTGGCTTAAGATGCCGCCCAAAATCCTGCCGTCACAGGTGGCGCGCGCGGTGTAGCGGACGATCGAACTGGTCGTGCAATCCGCCAGCAACGCGGCGAATCGCGGCTTCAGCAACAGACACGCGGTCTTTTGGCCAAGTCCATTTTTTTGATTGCAGCCGTTGCGCAGATACCCATTGGTCGACCTGATGCGCGCGCTTGCCGCGTTGCTGGTGCTGACGTCTCATGTGATCGTTCTGGGGCAATGGACAAGCGCCGCTGACAGCGTCTGGCTGCGCGGATTCGGCATGGGCTGGGTCGGCGTCGACATGTTCTTCGTGATCAGCGGCTTCGTGATCGGCATGAGCGCCTTGAAGGCGGCGGCCGGCCCCGACCCGAACTGGCGCCGCGCTTTCGCCGAGCGACGTCTGCGACGCATCGTGCCGCTTTATCTGCTGACTTGCGTGGTGTTCGTGCTGCTGGTCGATCCGACGGTGCTGACGCGCAGTCTCGGCTCGGTAGCGCTGAACATCGGCACGCATCTGCTGTTCATCCACAACCTGTTCGTCAAGACCCACGGCGCAATCAACGGGCCGAGCTGGTCGATCGCGCTGGAGATGCAGTTTTACTTGCTGGTGGCGCTGTCCGCCGGCTGGCTGGCGCGGGCGCCCATCTGGCAGTTCTTGCTGGCGTGGATGGGCTGCGCCGCGCTCTGGCGCTTTGGCACGACCTTTTTCCTGACGCCGGGCGCGAGCAATCCAGCCATCCAGATCATCGCGACCAGCCAGTTACCGGGTGTTCTCGACTCATTCGGCTTGGGCATTGCTCTGGCACGCCTTGCGATCTCGGGCCGACTCGGAAGCGGCTGGTGGCGCTTCGGCCTCTGGGCGCTTGCGGCGGCCGTGCTGTTCAAGCTGGCCTGGGACGTTTACTGGCCGAACTCGGGCTATTGGGACAACACGGCCATGATCACCTTCTGGCGCATGCTGTTCGCCGCCGCGTCAGTCGCGCTGCTCGGCGCGCTGGCGGTCTGCCCAAGCAATGGTGGCTGGCTGACCCGGCCGCTGCGCTATCTGGGGGAGATCAGCTACGGCATCTATCTTTGGCACATGCCGGTGCTGCTCACCTTGCTGGCGGCGACACCGTGGCGCGGTGGCCAACTGCTGGCCGGCGTCGCGGGTGGCAGCATCGCGCTAGCGGCGCTATCTTGGCACGGATTCGAAAAGATCTGGCTCAGAACTCCGCTCGAAAAAATGCCGCCGCAGACGGCGCGCTCGCTATAGACGTAGCTGCGGAGTTCAGCGACATGCTCTCGGGCCACCGCATGTTCTCTCGCCGCTATGCCAAATCCTTTCCAGCGGCATCCAGCGGGTTCGAGACGGAAACCGAACTGAACGTGCACGCGCTGGAGTCGCGCATGGCTTACGAGGAAATCCCGGTCATCTACAAGTCGCGGCCCGAGGGGACGGTCAGCAAGCTGTCCACCTACCGCGACGGCTTTCGCATTCTCGGCACCATCGTCAAATTGTTCGTGAGCGAGCGGCCGATGGCATTCTTCTCGTTGCTGGCCGGTTTTCTGGCGCTGGTCTCCGTCGTGCT
>JBDTRV010000281.1:0-4506 GCA_039931475.1 Burkholderiales bacterium
CCACCACGGAAGCCTGAACCGGGTACCGATCCCCGGGGTTCGCTATGGCATTCGCGCGCAACACGATGGCCTGCCTTGCCAAAAGCAATTCTTTAGGCGGGGCTGACGGGTCGACGTCGCTATCCGTCAACTTCAAAATGCTGTAAGCCGTCGCTGATTGCCAGTCTTGCGCACCGTTGCGCTGTTGGCCAGCAAGCAAGGTTGCTGACTGATTGTTGCCGTTTGTGAAATACAGCGGCGTCGGGCTGCTGAAAATACTCTGGAAGGTGGTGTTGTCACCCGTGAGCTTGCGTTGCACCGCCGTTTTGCTCCCGCCAATTTTGCAATTGGGCTGGGTCGTGCTTCCGGCCGGGCCGTGCGGCGACATGTTGTTGGACATCTTCCCGGAAATCGTGCACAAGTAAGGCGCGGTAGCGAAGGCGTTCTTGCTCGCGATGCTGGCCAGTACGACCGGCGCGGCCATACCGCCTTTGGCCAAGCGGCGACGGGACAGGTTGGTGGGTTGTGGATCGTTTTGCATGCTTGGATTGTCCGTTCATTGCGGTATCGAGTACTCACACGCACATTTTGTGCCAAAAAAAACAATCTCTTTGAAAACAACAGCTTACCTGAGTGCTGCCAATTGGCCGCGGAGCAACTGTAAAGAAAACCGACACTTCTAGTTCGCGCCGCTCCCAGTCATTTTCGCACCAGACTGCAAATCATGCGACCTGCGACTCCTTGCGCGGCAGTGCTTTGTGCAGCAAATGCGGCGCGAGCAGGTGCAGCGGCATCCTGAGCCAGTGGCTGCGCATGTACAACAGGATCTGCGCCACGGCTGTATGGCGGGTGCGCAGACTGTGGTGGGCCGAGGCCAGGCCATTGAGGAACAGGAAATCCATGAGGCGATCCTTGGCCCTGGAGCGCGTGCCTCCAAACTCCCGCAGCACCGATTCGGGGATCGGGGTGTGCAACACGAGCTGGGTGTAGCGCAGCGCGTACGCCAGGGGCCGACGAAGGTTCATCTCATCGCCCCGCGCGGTCAAAGCGGTCCAGAAATCCGTGCGCTCGCCATAGGCGCGCAGCAAGAGGTCGAGATCGCTCAAATCGCGCAAACCGTGTTCCCACTCGCCTTCGTGAAAAAGATGCGTGGCCGAGTGAAGCACCTGATCGACCCTGCTCGGCACGAAAACCTGCCGATAGCCGGCAAGCGGTGTCGCCGCCGCGATGATGCGGTCAGGATAGGTGCGAATACGCGCTGTTTCCGGCAGGATGTTGTGATGCACGTCAAGCGGCGTGAGCCGGCGAAAGTGCACCATCGGCGGCAACTCGTGCATCCAGCGGCGGTAGTAGCGCTGATCGTAGGCATCTAAATTCCCGCTGGCCCAGCCGCAAACCCCGAGCGCGTATTCAACCCGCGCAATCTCCGCCTTGGGCACCAGAACATCCACATCGGAAAAAGTACGCCCGAGCGCCGCAGGCAAGCCCGCCGCGGCATAGGCCGCACCCTTGAGGAGCACTATCGGTGCGCCGATTTGCTCCAGCGCGGCGGCGATGTGCCTGACTTCCCAGTGCACCGCCTGGGTCTGCCGGCGCACCGCTGCTTCGATGCCGTTCATCTGGCGCCGCACGGCCTTGGGCAACGCCGCTTCAATTCCTAGCGCGGCCGCTTGCGCGTGGAGCCGGCCGAGCAGCCCCGCACTGCTGGCCTGCCTGAGCAGCAGACTCCAGCCATCGTCGTCGAAGCCGGCCAGCGTCCGCGGGTCGCGCAAGGCGCGCACCAGCGGTGAATCGAGCCAATTCACGAGAGCAACTCCGAAAAGGTGCGGATCGCGTCGGGCAAGCTCGAATACTCGAAGTCGAAGCATTCGCATTGGTCGATCAGCGCACCATTGAGGTCGTAGCCCACGCGGCCGAGCAACTCGTAATTGAACGCATGGGTTGCCGCGTGCATGAAGGCATCGGCGCGTGAACGCGGCCGAATCGTGGTGGCCGCGCCTAGTTTGAAGCGTGGAAACACGATCAGAGCCGGCTTGGCCTTTTCGCCGGCGCGGCGGACGCTTTCTGCGGACGACTTCAGGTGTGCCACCGTGCCCTTGTGCGTGTCGTGCGCCGGGTCGCCGAACACGGCGCTGGGAGCGAAGCTTCGAATGATTTCGATCGACTCGTTCTTGAGGTTCACCGGCCGGGCCAGCGGGGTCAGCAAGCCGTCGTCGCGATCGATCAAGGTGATTTCATCCGAGAGCAAACGAAAGCCGGACAGGCTCAAGGCCGCCGTCAGCGTGCTCTTTCCAGCGCCCGGCTCACCGGGCAGTATCACCGCGCGGCCGTTTCTTTCGAGCACCGCCGCATGCAGCATCAGGTAGTGGTGCGCGTGGCCCGCGATGCACCAGTTCAGGCCCCATTCGAGCGAGGCGAACGCGTGATTGGCCGGCAGCGGCTTGAACGGCGTGGCGCCGTCGAAGCGGAACGTGATCTGCGGGCGCAGGACCGCGCGCAGACCGGAGACGCGATCGACTCGAACATGAAAATCACAATAGCCGCCGTCATGAATTTCAAAGTCGGAGTAAAGCTTGGCCAACCCGCGCAGCACCAGTTCCTCGTGCGAAACGATGCTGGTGCGAAACGGCCCGGTCCGCAAAATCAAGCCGGTGGAAAGTCTCTCGCGCAGTTGCTCGCCGCCAAGTTCGCCGAGCTTCACCGAACTGGCTCCACGATCCCACGTCGCGACAATTCGGCCAATGACAACTCTACGTCCTGCTCATCCAGATCGACCGCCGCGGACAGTTCGCTCGCTGCCGCGGCCGGCACTTGCTGAAGCCGCTGCAAAAGCTGCCCCACCGCTTCGGGCAGCCGGTGCGTGTCGCCGGCAGCGCCATGAAACAGCACGCACTCACCGTCCCAGTAACGCAGCGTGAGCGCCGCATCGGCAGGCACCTGCCACCGCGCGGGGCCGCACGGTGGTTCCTGAGATTCAGTAGAGGGCACGTCGCTCATCGATCCGCTTTTTTTGTCTTCGTTTCGTCAGGAGCGGCGTCGCAAGGAGGGGCGGCCCAGGCGGAGGCGCTGGGGATAAGGATGGGATGTGGGCTGCTAGCATAACTGCGCCCGCCACCACTACCGGCGCACGGCCGGCCGGCCGGCCGCACGCGCCGCGACATCTTTCCGACTTTTCATGCCCAATTTCGACGTGACCATCATCGGCGCCGGCGCGGCGGGGCTGTTTTGCGCCGGCGTGGCCGGACAGCTTGGCCTCTCGGTACTGCTGGTCGACCACAGTGAAAAGGTCGCGGAAAAAATCCGCATCTCCGGCGGCGGGCGCTGCAACTTCACCAATCGCGATCTCGACCCGGCCACGCCGCACAAGCATTTTCTCGGGCAGAACCCCCGTTTTTGCCGCTCCGCCTTGTCGCGCTACACGCCGCAGGATTTCATCGGGCTGCTGGAACGGCACCGAATCCCGTTCCACGAAAAGCATAAGGGGCAGATGTTTTGCGATCGCTCGGCCGAGGACGTGGTCACGATGCTGCTGGCCGAATGCGAGCGCGGCGGTGTGACGCGATGGCAGCCGTGCAAGGTCGAAAACGTAGATTTTTTTGGCGTTTCCGCTAGTCAGTGCGACGGTTTTAGCTATGAAATACATAGTGATCATGGTCTGGCCCAAACACGTGCGTTAGTGATCGCAAGCGGGGGCCTGTCGATCCCAAAGATCGGCGCGAGCGATTTCGGCTACCGGATCGCTCGCCAGTTCGGCCTGAATGTCGTGGAACCACGTCCGGCGCTGGTCCCGCTGACCGCAAGCGGCGACGAATGGGCGCCGTTCGAGTCGCTGGCCGGCGTGGCGCTACCGGTGCTCGTTGAAACCGGCGCCGGCAAGGCCCGCGCCGCGTTCGCCGAAGACCTGCTGTTCACGCACCGCGGCCTGAGCGGCCCGGCAGCGTTGCAGATCTCGAGCTACTGGACGAATGGCGCGCCGCTTTTGATCGACCTGGCGCCAGGCCACGACGTTCGCGCCACCCTTTCTGAAGCCAAGGCGCGATCCCGAAAGCTGCTGGTGAACGAACTCGCCGCCCTGCTGCCGAGCCGACTCGCGGAAGCATGGGCTGCAACAGAAGCGGCCTGGCAACGCCCGATTGCCGAGGTCAGCGACAAGGCGCTGAACGCGCTGGCGGCTCAACTGACGCGATGGGAGGTGACGCCGGGCGGCACCGAGGGTTTCCGCAAGGCAGAAGTAACCGCTGGCGGCGTCGATACGCGGGATCTTTCGCAGCAAACGCTGGAGTCGAAACAGCCAGGTCTGTACTTCATCGGTGAAGTGGTCGACGTGACCGGCTGGCTCGGCGGCTACAATTTCCAGTGGGCGTGGGCAAGCGCCTTTGCGTGCGCGCATGGGCTTGCAAGCAAGCTCATGCCGCCGCAATAGCGTTTTGAGTATACTTATCGGTTGACCGGCGTACTACTTCTGCCGAAAACCCCTTCTAATTCCTAAACCCATCTGCTGATGACCACTGTTCGAGTAAAAGAAAA
>JBDTRV010000282.1:0-4500 GCA_039931475.1 Burkholderiales bacterium
CGCGCGCCTACGCGATCATCGGCCAGGGCACGATCAGCCGGATCATCGAATCCAAACCAGAGGAACTGCGGCTGTTCCTGGAGGAAGCGGCCGGCGTTTCCAAGTACAAGGAGCGCCGGCGCGAAACCGAAAACCGCATGGCCGACACGCGCGAGAACCTGACCCGGGTCGACGACATCCTGCGCGAGCTCAACGCGAACCTCGAAAAGCTCGAAAAGCAGGCCGAGGTCGCACAGCGCTACAACGGCCTGCAGGCGGATGCGACTCTGAAGCAGCAGCAGCAATGGTTCTTGAAGCGTATCGACGCGGAAAGCGAACAGGCGAAGGTCGCGGCGGACGCCGAAAGCGCGAGGAACGCGCTGGAATCGCGCACCGCCGACCTGCGCCACCTCGAAGCCGATCTTGAAACCATCCGGCAGGCCCACTACACGGCTGGTGACGAAGTCAATCAGGCGCAGGGCGCGCTCTACGAAACCAGCGCCGAAGTGGGCCGGCTCGAAGCAGAAATCCGCTTCGTGGTCGAAGGCCGGCAGCGGGTGGAGCAGCGCGTTGCCAGCCTGGCCGAGCAGACCGCGCAGTGGGCGGCGCGCAAGAGCGATGCGGAAACCGAGCTGACCGATCTGGCCTCCCATGCCAGCACCGGCGCCGCCGAGGCCGAGCGGCTGACCGCGCAGGTAGCGGAGCAGGCGCGGCAGTCGCCTTCGCTCGAGGAAGCGTTGCGCACCGCGCAATCGGCCGCGAACGCGCAGCGCGCGCAGGTCGGCGACCTGCAGCAACAGATCAAGGTGCTCGCGGCCGAGCAGCGCCATGTGGACGAGCAATCACGCCAGCTCGAGGCGCGACAGGGCAAGTTGGCGGCCGACCAAAAAGGGCTGGCAGCGCCGGACGAAAGGAAGTTGACCGCGCTTGCGAGTGAGCTCGCCGCGTTGCAAGCGCAGGCGGCTGACGCCGACACCCGGCTTTCCGAGTTGCAGGAGCAGGCGCCCAAACTCGACGAAGAACGCCGCGCGCGTCAGCAATCGGTCAACGCAGAAGCCGGCAAGCAGGCCGAACTTTCGGCGCGGCTCGGTGCCCTCAAGGCGCTGCAGGACAAGGTCAAGACCGACGGCAAGTTGAAGCCCTGGCTTGCCAAGCACGGCCTCGGTGATCTGGCGGCGCTTTGGAGTCGCATCCACGTCGAGGCCGGCTGGGAGAACGCGCTCGAAGCGGCGCTGCGCGAACGGCTTGGCGCACTCGAAGTGTCACGGCTGGAGACGATCCGCGCGTTCGCTGGCGACGCACCCCCGGCAAAGCTTGCGTTCTTCAGCCCGCCCAGCGCCCAGGACGCGGCCGACGCCGCCGCGCCGCCCGGCTTGCGTCCGCTCGCGCAGTTGCTGCGGCTGGGTGACGCCAGTCAACAGGCGCTGCTGGCGGGTTGGCTGCACGGTTGCCACGCGGCGTCGAATCTCGATGACGCGCTCGCCGCGCGCGCCCAGTTGCTGCCCGGCGAGACGATCTACCTTGCGTCGGGCCATGCCGTCGGCGCGCACAGTGTGAGTTTTTATGCGCAGGATTCGGAGCAAGCCGGCCTGCTGGCGCGCGCGCAGGAGATCGAAAACCTGCAAAAGCAGTCGCGTGCGCAGTCGCTGATCGCCGAAGAGGCGCGCGGTGCGCTGGTGCGGGCCGAGGCCGCTTATTCGGAAAGCTCACAGCGGCTGGTGGCGGCGCGGCGCGAGGCGGCACAGTCGCAAGCGCGAGCGCACCAGACGCAGGTCGAAACCCTGCGCCTGTCGCAACTGGTCGAGCAGACCCGCGCGCGAGGCGAGCAGATCGGTACAGATCTGGCCGAGGTGCAAGCGCAGCTTGCCGCATTGCAGGAGCGAAAAGCGAGCGCCGAATCGCGCTTCGAGGATCTCGACCTGCAACTGGCCGACTCTCAGGAGCGGCACGCGCATCTGGATGAAAAGGTGATGGAAGCTGAACGCGCGCTTGCCTCCGCGCGCGAGCAGCAGCGCGCGCTCGAGCGCCAGGCGCAGGAAGCCGCCTTCGCGCAGCGCACCCTCGAAGCGCGCCGTGCGGAATTGGCGCGCGCGATTGAAACCGCTGACCAACAGGCCGGCTCGGTTGCGCTTGAGAACGAGAAGGCCACGAGCGAACTCACGCGCCTGACCGCCGCCGCCGCGCAAGCCGGCCTGCAAACCGCCTTGGCGCTGAAGCTCGAACGCGAAGCCGCGCTCGGCGCGAGGCGCAGCAGCTATGACGACCTCTCGACCCGGTTGCGCTCGAGCGACGAAAAGCGCCTGTCGCTGGAGCGCGAGCTCGATCCGCTGCGTCAGCGCATCACCGATCTGCAGCTCAAGGAGCAGGCCGCGCGGCTTGCGCTGGAGCAGCACAGCCAGTCGCTGGCCGAGGCAAACGCCGACCTCGAAGCCCTGACCGAATCGGTCGCGGCCGGCAACGTGCGGCTTTCCGGCATGCAGGGCGAAATCGACCGCCTGCAACGCGAAATCGCCACATTGGGCGCCGTCAACCTCGCGGCACTTGATGAGCTCACTAGCGCGCGTGATCGCCAGCAGTTCCTCGAAGCGCAGTCGATCGACCTGACCGACGCGATGATCACGCTCGAAGACGCGATCCGCAAGATCGACGCCGAAACCCGCGAGCTGCTGGCCGGCACTTTCGCCACAGTCAATGAGCATTTCGGCCGCATGTTCCCCGAGCTGTTCGGCGGCGGGCAGGCCAAACTCATGATGACCGGAGACGAAATCCTCGATTCCGGCGTGCAGGTCGTCGCGCAGCCGCCGGGCAAGAAGAACCAGACCATTCACCTGCTGTCGGGCGGCGAGAAGGCGCTGACGGCGATCGCGCTGGTGTTCGCGATCTTTCAGCTCAACCCGGCGCCGTTCTGCCTGCTCGACGAGGTCGATGCGCCGCTTGACGACGCGAACACCGAACGCTATGCGAAACTGGTTATGCGCATGAGCACCGAGACCCAATTTCTATTCATCAGCCACAACAAGATCGCCATGGAAATGGCCCAGCAACTGATCGGCGTCACCATGCAGGAGCAAGGTGTCTCGCGCATCGTGGCGGTCGATATGGAGTCGGCCGTGTCGATCGCTGAAACCGCATGAATTTTTTAAACTCGATAAGCACCTTGCAACTCGGCCTGATCGTGCTGGGCGCACTATTGCTGGTGGCGTTGATCGTCTGGAACAACTGGAACACGCGGCGCAAGGCGCCGAAACAGGCCGATCCGGACGACAGCCTGCCGATGACGCTGATGACCGTTCACGGCGACGCGGACCCCGAGCGTGAGCTGGAGCGGCTGGACCCGTTCTTTGATGCTGGCGAAGCAGAGCCGGTGCGGCCCCAGCCGCAGGCGGCCTCGAAGGTGGTCGCGCCGAGCGCCAGCCGCGTCGGCAGCGATGGCGCGGGCGACACTGCGACCGCCGCGTACGAAGGTTCGGAGGATGAATGGCCGGAAACCGAGCAGGCCGCTTCGGCAGCGGCGCCATTGTCGGCAGCGGCACCACTTTCCGCTGCAGCGCCCGCGCCCGGCAAAGCACCAGCTTCGCCTCCGCCGAAGGCCACGTCGGCCCCTGCCGCGCCAATGGCGCCGGCTGAACGACGCGCCGTCGCGCTCGATCCGCTGATCGACGTGATCGCTCCGATCGCGCTCGATGCGCCGATCTCGGGCGACGCGGTGTTGCAAGCAGTGCCGCCCTCGCGCCGGGTCGGCACCAAGCTGTTTTTGATCGAGGCGCTGCATCTGGAATCGGATCAATGGCAGATGCCCAGAAGCGGCCAGCGCTACGGCGCCCTGCAGACCGGCGTGCAAATGGCCAGCCGCACCGGCGCGCTCAACGAGATCGAGTATTCCGAGTTCGTGGTCAAGACCCAGGCGTTTGCCGATACGTTGAACGGCTCGCCCGACTTTCCCGAGATGCTGCATGAAGTGGGCCGTGCGCGTGAACTCGATCAATTCGCGAGCGACCACGACGCGCAACTGGGCTTCAAGGTGCTCGCGCGCGGCGCCGCCTGGAGCCCCGGTTATGTGCAGCAGCATGCGAGCCGGCTCGGCTTCGTCGCTGGCAATATCCCCGGCCGCATGGTGCTGCACGCACCGGAAACCGGCCTGCCGCCGTTGCTCACCTTGTCGTTCGACACCCAGGCCGCGCTGGCCGAGGACCCGACCCAGGCCGCGATCCGCGAAGTGGGCCTGACTCTGGACGTGCCGCAAGTCGCGCGCGCCGCGAAACCCTATTCGCGGATGCGTGAAGTCGCGGCAACGCTGGCCCAGGGGATGGACGGCGTCGTCACCGACGAGCGCGGCCAGCCGCTTGGGAACGCGGCGATGGACCAGATCGAGAGCGAGGTGGAAAAACTGTACGACCAGCTCGACGGGCATGAGCTGTCGGCCGGCTCGGCCTTGGCCAGACGATTGTTCAGTTAAAGGTATGTCAGCCCCCCGGCTTTTCACTTCGCTGCGCTCGTGTAACTCCTCCCCCCGAGGGGGTG
>JBDTRV010000283.1:0-4483 GCA_039931475.1 Burkholderiales bacterium
CCCTGGCTCAAAATTGAATCGGCACGGTGGCTCAATATTCAATCGGCGCGGACACTGCTGGGCAAATGTTGGCGTGCTGAGGACGGAGGCAAGCAAAAGCACGGACGCAAGCTTGTTCATGAGATTCTCCTGGACGACACGGTTCGGGTTACCTGACTGCCAATGGACTGCTCGAAATCGGAATCGCGTTGGCGGGCAGGTTGCTCGGGCGCCCTGATGGCTCGTGCACTGGCGCCGCAGGCGCCGAGGCGTCAGGTTGGGCCGAGCCGCTGGTCGGACATCGGCTGGAGTGCTGGAAAGTGATCCGTTCTTCAACGATCTCGAAAACCCCGCCGGCATTCGGCTCGATCGAGACGAGGTAGTTCGGATCCCAATAGCAGCGGGTTTGTGAATAGCGTTTTGCCCTGATCACGACGCGATCGCCTTGCCGAGCGATCGCCACGTCGCGGAAGCTCGAGGCTTCCAATTGGCTGCTGGCGTCATACCAGCCGGCCCTGAGTTGACGTTTCCAGTTGCGGCCGCTGACGGCCGCGGTGCGGACCTCCTGGTTTGCAGCCATTGCCGAGATCTGCAAACGGGCGTCGTCGCGGTACAAGCTCACCACTGCAACGTCCGACGTGGCGGTCAATCCCACGTAGTCGCGCAGGAAAGCACGTGCTTCGCGAGTTGCGTCGAACGTTGATGGGTCGCCAGCAAGCACCCGAGCCGCACCGAGAACGCCCAGCAACACGGGAGCCAGGCTCAGGCGCCTGTGCAGGCTAGGCGCGTGCATGTTGCGGCTTCTCCATGGCGCGCGCACCGGCCTGGCGGATCGAGCGCGCGGCCTTTTCGCCGGCGGCGCGCTGGGCGACTTCGTCAAGATCGCCGGACATGCGATCGAGCTTGCGCACTGCTTCCAACTTGAGCCTGGGCGCATGGATGGTTTCGTCGTGTTCGACGGCTTGCGCCAGGGTTTCGCGCAAGGATTCGACCAGGCGCCGCCGATCCTCGGGCCGGTCGATCAGCTTCTCGGCGAACAGCTCGCCGATGCGCATGGTCGCGATCGCGTTGGTCAGGTCCGGATAGAGGGTGACCAGCTGCTGCTGTGCGCGGTCGCCATTGCGAAATGCTGCGGCCTTTTCGGCGCGCTCGTCGAAATACGCCGGCTTCTCGATCGCCCATGCATTGCGATGCGTTGTGACCTTCTGGTCGCCGACGATCCTGCCGTCCCTGTCTTTTGCGGACGCCATGACGGTCACCGGCCTCGATCCCCGGTTCTCGACGGCGACGAGATCGCCGACCCTGGGCTGGGTTTTCGACTCGGCCAGCGCCCGCTCCAGATCAACGCCCCAGAGCACACGTTCACCGGCGTCGGTCTGCAGCTTGATGTAGTACGACAGCCTTTCCTTCGGGTCGAACTTGTAGGAAGCAGCACCAGCTTCAAGCAACTTGCCCGCCAGGAACGTAGGCCGCTGACCGGCGACGGCCGCGTCGCCTGTCGGCTGAGCCAACTGCCTGGCTGCTGCGACCGATGCGGCAGCAGCCAACGCCGCAGCGGCCGCAACGGCCGTGTCGGGCGCCCTGCTCTGAAGCTCGGCGTTGTAGGCGGCCTTGGCGGCTGCGTTACGGCCAATAATCGCAAGTGCCTCCTGATGGCGTTCCGGCCCATCAATTTTGGCGAGCGACTCCAGATCCATTCGCACGGAGGTGCGGGCGAAGGCCGCGTCGATGCGACCAGCCTGCGCGATCAGCTGATCGCTTCTGCCCCGGAGTTCAAGAATCTGCGGTCGGTTGCCCGGGATCAGCCTGGACTCGCCGGCATCGAATGCGGCGGCAGAGGTGGTGCGATGGCGCGCATCGCGTTCGATTTCATTCGCGCCGTGTCTCTTTTCGAGGAAGTGGCGCATTTCCTCGTTGTCCAACGCCGTCGGTTCATGGCCGCGGACGTGGATTCCACGGGAGGTCGCTTCGCGCCAGACTTCCTGGCGGAATTGCGGGGTGCCAGTGACGCCCAGGGTTTGCCAGCCGCGCGCTTCGGCGATCGCGACAATGCTGCGGATCACTTCGAGGTTGTGCGTTTCAGCCTTGAGTTTGGTGCCGCGATCCGTGAAGGCGAGCTTCTTGTCGGGGAAGAAGTACTTGTCGTCGACCTTCAGGAACTTCGAGGCGACGGCTTCGGGAACGGCGTTTGCGCGAGCGGCGCGCAGGCGCACGCGCTCTTGCTGATCCAGCGCCTTTGCAGCTGATCCTGCTGTACCTTGAGCGACGGCCGGGATGGTCGGGTCGGGCGGTGCGGCAGGATTTGGCGATGCTGGCGTCGCCACCGTCCTTTCCAAGCTTTCCACCGGTTTGGCCGGATGCCCGCTTTGCGTCAGGTTGGCCGGATCGAGCGCCGGCGATGCGCGGCTGTCGAGCGCAATCGCGTTCTCGGCTTGCGCGGCCTCGTAGCCAGGCAGCGTGACTTGTCGAAACTCCAGCGCCCTGCCGCGCAGCTCTCCTTTGCCGACCGGTTCGGCCTTGCCGGCTTTGGGCGGTTGCCGGAGTCGCTTCAGGATCGCATCATGATTTCTTGAACCCAGCAACTCGCGCGCGTCGTCCATCGACACTTGCGCGTTCGCGATCTCGCTGCGACCGTTCATGAACCGAAGGTGCAGCTGCCCGGTGCCGTCGTGCCCCTCCACCGCCCGGTAGCGAACCGTAGTTGCCCACGCTCCGTTCACGTTGACGACACCGCTGCTTGCAAAATCTGTAGCCATCGCGTTTGCTCCTCAATCGGCCAAGGTGGCCAGGAACTGATCGACCGCTGACCGGACCTCGGCATCCGTCATGGGTCGTCCTTTGGGAATCTCGACGTCGTCGAAATCGAGCGAGAAGTCGTCGAGCAACAGTGCGTCGAGCTTTGCAACGTCGCCGGGTGCGACCGGACGCTCGGCCGCAGCAAGGCGGGTTGCGGGTGTCGCCTCGGCACCCGACCCTTCGCTCACCATCAATGGATCGTGCTCGGCCGGTGGCGTCGGAATCCGCAACACCGCCGACAGGTCAAGCTTCGGTACCAGGGGTGGCGGCAGTTCGCGTTGCGCAAAGAACCGGTCCCTGAAGTAGTAGATGCGGCCCGCCAGCACCGGGCGGAGGCCTTCGTAGAACAGGATCATGCGGTTCGATCCCATTTCCTTGACTTCCTGCGGCAGCATCAGGCGTCGCGGCTGATCGCTCACGTTCACGCTTGGCGAGCGGCCCCCGCCCCACATCTGCCGCGTGATGGCCTTCTGCTTGACGGTGTAGGTTCCGAGTTCCTTCGAGATGGCCTCTGCGTCGTCGAACTCCTTGGGCGGGAACACGATGCGCGCTGCCAGCATCTTGCGGATCGAGCGCGCGCCCTCGACGCCGTATTTCTCGATCATCTGCGAGTGCGACTGCACGATGATCAGCACGCGGACGTTGTAGCCGGGCAGGAACGCGGTCGAATCGGCGATCACCGGAATGCGGCCGAGCGAGGTGAACTCGTCGAGCACCAGCAGCAATTGATGCTTGAGGGCCGGGTTATGTTCCGGCAGTTGCCGCGTCTGCAGACCGATCGCCTGCTGGAAGAACAGGTTCAGCAGCGGTTGCAGGCGCGCGATGTTGTCCGGGTTGATCTGGACGTAGATCGAGATCGGGCGCTTTCTCAGGTCTCGCAGGTCGAAATCGTTGGTCGACGTTGCCGCGTCGATCAACGGATTGAGCCAGAGGTCGAGGCGGCTGGTGAAGGTCTTGCGGATGCTCGACGCGGTGACTGGCGCCAGGTCGATCACGTCGTACAGGGTCTTGACCGCTTCCTGCGACAGCGGATAGCCGGCACGCTCGCACGCGTCGATCACCCGCCGCCAGTGTTTCTGAAAGCCCTCGGCGTCGCTGGCCATGCCTTGGCGCAGCACCTCGCCGATGGTCCGGGTCGCGCCGTCGGTTTCGAACAGGTACAGCGCGATGCCGAGAAACAGTGAGCGTGCCGATGCGGTCCAGAAGGGGTCGGCGCCCTGCGGGTCCGGGTACAGCATCGATGCGATACGCTGCAGATCGTCGATGCAGCGATACGCCTGCTCGGTCGACACGTAGCCGAGCGGATTCCAGCGCGAGCTGCGCTCGGTTTCCGACAGAGGATCGAACAGATGCACGTCCTGCCCATGGCGGGCGCGGTATCCGGCCGAACGCATCCAGTTCTCGCCCTTGATGTCGCTCACGATGGTCGAGCCTGGCCAGTTCAGCAGGTTCGGAACGACCACACCGACGCCCTTGCCACTGCGCGGAGGCGCTTCGAGCTCCGCGCCCTGCTGGCCCGGCAGCATCAGGTAGCGTTTACCCAGACGGCCGAGGATGATGCCCTGGTGTCCGAGCAGTCCGGCTTTTTCAATCTCGCGGCGGGTCGCAAAGCGCGCGTCGCCGTGCAGCGGACGGCGCATGGGAATCAGTGCGACGACGCCGAATCCGAGGCTCAATCCGAGTCCGCCGGCGAGGCTCCAGAGCAGAG
>JBDTRV010000284.1:0-4457 GCA_039931475.1 Burkholderiales bacterium
TGAACGTGCTGCTGGCCGAAGCCGAAGTGCCATACGACCAGGTGTTCGAGATGGAAGACATCAACGGCGAACTCGCGCAGGTCGACGTCGTGGTGATCCTCGGCGCCAACGACGTGGTCAACCCGGCCGCGATGACGAAAGGCTCGCCGATCTACGGGATGCCGATTATCGAGGCCTACAAGGCCAAGAGCATCATCGTGAACAAGCGGTCGATGGCGGCCGGTTACGCGGGGCTGGACAACGAATTGTTCTACATGGACAAGACGATGATGGTGTTCGGCGATGCGAAGAAGGTGGTCGAGGACATGATCAAGGCCGTGGAGTAGTTGCGAGCGTTTGACCCCAGCGCGGCGCGACCTTCGGGTCGCGTCGTCGTTTTGGGCGATCATTGGCGGCACGAGGCCCGGCGTTTTCTTTGTCGGGCCACCGACTGGAGACATGAACCATGACCGACCGACCCTGGCTCAGCGCCTACCCCGCCGGCGTTCCCGCCGACATCGACACCACGCGCTTTTCGTCGCTGGTCGAGCTGATGGAGCAAAGCTTCAAGGCGCACGGCGCCAAGCCGGCCTACAGCTTCATGGGGGCGGAGCAGAGCTACCAAGAGACCGACAAGCTCTCGCGCGCATTCGGCGCCTATCTGCAAGACCTCGGTCTTGCCAAGGGAGACAGGGTCGCGATCATGATGCCCAACGTGCCGCAGTACCCGATAGCGGTGGCGGCGATCCTGCGGGCCGGGCTGGTGGTGGTCAACGTCAATCCGCTGTACACCGCGCGCGAGCTCGAGCATCAGCTCAAGGATTCGGGCGCGAAGGCGATCGTGATCATCGAGAACTTCGCCGCGACTCTCGAGGCCTGCATCGGTGCGACGCAGGTGCAGCATGTGGTGCTCTGCGCGATGGGTGACCGGCTTGGGCTGCTCAAGGGCATGCTCGTCAACTTCGTGGTGCGCAGCGTGAAGAAAATGGTGCCCGCTTTTAGCCTTCCGCGCGCAGTGCGCTTCAACGATGCGCTATCGAAAGGTGAGCGATCGAGCTTGAGCAAGCCAACGCTCGGGCCGGACGACATGGCGGTGCTGCAATACACAGGCGGCACCACCGGCGTCGCGAAGGGCGCGGTGCTGTTGCATCGCAATCTGGTCGCCAACGTGTTGCAATCCGAAGCCTGGAACGAGCCCGCGATGAAAGGCGTGCCCGCCGGTGAGCAGCCAACCGGCATTTGCGCGCTGCCGCTTTATCACATCTTCGCTTTCACGGTGAGCATGATGCTGTCGCTGCGAACCGGCGCCAAGGTGATTCTGATCCCGAATCCGCGCGATCTGCCCGCGGTGCTCAAGGAGTTGGCCAAGCACAAATTTCACACCTTTCCGGCGGTGAACACGCTGTTCAATGGCTTGGCGAATCACCCGGACTTTGGCACCGTCGACTGGAGCCACCTGAAGATTTCGGTCGGTGGCGGCACTGCGGTGCAGGCGGCCGTTGCCAAGCTGTGGAAGGAGAAAACGGGCTGCCCGATCTGCGAAGGCTACGGTTTGTCCGAAACCAGCCCGTCGGCCAGTTGCAACCCCACCGTGGGCACCGAATTCACCGGCACCATCGGCGTGCCGCTGCCATCGACCTGGTTTCGCATCCTGGACGATGACGGCAACGACGTGCCGCAAGGCCAGCCGGGCGAGATCGCGATCAAGGGTCCGCAGGTAATGGCCGGCTACTGGCAGCGGCCCGATGAAACCGCGAAGTCGATGACGCCCGACGGCTACTTCAAATCCGGCGACGTCGGCATCATGGACGAGCGCGGCTACACGAAGATCGTCGATCGCAAGAAGGACATGATTCTGGTCTCCGGCTTCAACGTCTACCCGAACGAAATCGAGGATGTGGTCGGCCAGATGGAAGGCGTGCTGGAAGCCGCGTGCGTCGGCGTGCCGGATGAGAAAACCGGCGAGGCGGTCAAGCTCGTGGTCGTCAAGAAGAATCCGCAATTGAGCGAGGCCGAGGTTCGCGCTTACTGCAAGAAAAACCTGACCGGCTACAAGCAGCCGAAGGCGGTCGAATTCCGCACCGAACTGCCCAAGACGCCGGTCGGCAAGGTGCTGCGGCGCGAGTTGCGCGACAAGACTTGATCGAAGGCCGATCGGCCAACCCACCGAACCGTGGCGACCGCGATCCTGAGCGCGCTGGCCGAAGAGCAGGCCGGCCTCATCGAACAGCTCGATTCGCCCGAGCGCGTGCGCCATGCCGGCCGCGACTTCTGGCTTGGCCGATTGCATGGCCAACCCGTGGTGCTGGCGCTGTCGCGCATCGGCAAGGTCGCGGCCGCCACCACCGCGACCGCGCTGATTGAACGTTTTGCCGTGGAGCGCGTGCTTTTCACCGGCGTGGCCGGCGGGCTGGCAAGCGAGGTGCGGGTCGGCGACCTGGTGCTGGCCACCGGTTTTGTGCAGCACGACCTCGATGTTTCGCCGCTTTATCCGCGTTTTCAGGTGCCGTTCTATGGGCGCGATCGATTTGAATGCGACGAAGCGCTCAAAACTATCCTTTTGAGAGCAATAAATGTAGCACTGGCGGGCAGTAAAGGTATTTTTGATTCAGAAATTGGCGTCCTCAAACCGACCGTGCACACCGGCTTGCTCGCCAGCGGCGACCGCTTCGTCTCGTCCGCGATCGAGTCGTTCGCCTTGCAGGCGGCGCTGCGCTCCGCCGGCCACGAACCGCTCGCGGTCGAGATGGAAGGCGCGGCGGTCGCGCAGGTGTGTTTCGACTTCGGCGTGCCGCTGGCTGCGGTGCGCACCATCTCGGACCGCGCCGACGACAATGCGCATGTGGACTTTCCACGCTTCGTTCTCGACATCGCCAGCCGCGTCGCGCGAGAGGTGGTCAAGGCATTTCTCGAAGGGTTGCCTGCGCGTTAGAACAAGGTTGACCAAGTCCTCGTGAGCGCGCGCGCAGCGGGATCGAAAGGACGGCCCAACACACAGAACTAACCGCAGCCACGAGGATTGGCAACGGAGCAAGCCGCCCCAGAGGGCCGGGAATGAGCGATTCGCCAGACCAACGGCCACCCAGTCGTGGTCCACACGCCCGCGACGGCGTGTGCTACATCTTCAACCAGCCACGGCGCCGAAAGTAGAACATCGGCACTAACGCGCTGGCCGCCATCAGCAGCAGGGCGTACGGGTAACCCCACTTCTGCGCGAGTTCGGGCATATGCACGAAGTTCATGCCGTAGACGCTTGCGATCAGGGTCGGCGGCAGCAACGCGACGCTGGCGACCGAGAAGATCTTGATGATCTTGTTCTGGTTGATGTTGATGAAGCCGACGGTGGCGTCCATCAGAAAGTTGATCTTGTCGAACAGGAAGGTCGTGTGGCCATCGAGCGACTCGATGTCGCGCAGCAACTGGCGCGCGTCCTCGAACTGCTCGGCGTTGAGCATCTTGCTGCGCATCAGAAAGCTCACCGCGCGGCGCGTGTCCATCATGTTGCGGCGGATGCGGCCGTTCATGTCTTCGTGGCGCGCAATGGCACCCAGCACCTCGCCTGCGGACTCGTCGCTCAAGCCGCCAGCGGCCAGCACCTTTTTCGACTCCTTTTCCAAGGCGTCGTAAATCTCTTCCAATGTGTCGGCCGAATACTCGGCATCGGAGTCGAACAGCTTGAGCAACACTTCCTTCGCGTCCTCGATGAAGCCTGGAGCCCGGCGCGCGCGCATGCGCAGCAGGCGGAACACCGGCACGTCCTCGTCGTGGATCGAAAATAGCACGCCGTGGCTCTTGAGTTCTTCCGCGTGCTGGTTCAAGATGAAGGCGACGCGCACGGTGCGCGGGTCTTGCGTGTCGGGCACCAGAAAGTCGCTTCGGATGTGCAGCTCGCCGTTTTCCTCGGCATAGAACCGGGCCGATTCCTCAATGTCCTCGGCCGTCGCGTCGTCGGGAATCACCAAACCGTAATATTGCTTGATCCAGAGCTTCTCCTCCGGCGATGGCGATTCCAGATCAACCCAGATCGGCGTGAATTTCGACAATTCGTCCAGCGCCTCGATCTCTTCCTGAACGAGCCGGCCGCTGACGAGGGAAAAAATGTTGAGCATGGCAGGGACAGCGCGGGGTGCCGCGAGCGGCGGTGGTCCAGACAAGGGAGGCGAATGGTCGCCGCGTGAACGCAGTCTCGGATTATCCCACCGGCGCGGTCAGACGCTACGTTCTGGCGAGTCCTTGGCGGGGATCGAGTGCTGAGCGGTGCTCGCCTGTGCCAGCGGTTGCGATGCGACGAACGCGAGCAACTGCTTGCGTTGCTGGAATGCGTCGTGCTCGCCCAACGCCATCAGCGCCTGGATGAATCCTGGCTCGAACAGCAGGTAACTTGCCACCGCAGCGCCGCTGCCCTGGTGCGCGCCGATCGAGCGCAAGGTGTGCTGCACCGCGCGTGGCAGCTCGTGCAGGTGCGCCTGCGCCAGCGC
>JBDTRV010000285.1:0-4412 GCA_039931475.1 Burkholderiales bacterium
CGACCGCGATGACGCCGCGCGACTTCGGTCCGCCCAATGAGGCGCCGCGCGCGCATTTCGATTTGCTATTAAAAGAAGAGCTGGAAACATCCAGTGGGCGAGCGGAGAAGCCTTTTTTTCTTCACAAAGCTGACTTTGCGGTGGCGTTCCTGTTTGGCAGCGAGCGCTTTGGCATGGCAAACGAAGACGTCTACCGCTGCCACGTCGCGCTCACGATCCCGACCAACCCGGCGTTCGGCTCGCTCAATCTCGCGGCGGCGGTGCAGGTAATCGCCTACGAATGGCGGATGGCGCTGGGCGGCTTCGCGGCGATCGACGGCACGCCTGCCACGCCACCGGCCACTGCCGATGCGCGGGCCGTGGCGGGCATGCTGGAGCACTGGCAACAGGCGCTGGTCGAGGTCGGTTTTCTCGACCCGGCCGCGCCCAAAAAGCTGATGCCTCGGCTGAACCAGATCGCCAATCGCGCGCGGCTTGGCCCGAAGGAGATCGACATCCTGCGCGGCATCGCGAAGGCGGTGCGGGAAGCGGCGGGCAAGCAAACTCTTTAGACTGACGCGTTCTCCTGCTAGACCGACGCCGCCCCCCATGTTCTCGCGCATCCGATCCGACATCCAGTGCATCCTCGAGCGCGACCCCGCGGCGCGCAGCACCTGGGAGGTGCTGACCTGCTATCCGGGCCTGCACGCGGTGATGCTGCATCGAATAGCGCACGGTTGCTGGACCCACGGCTTCAAATGGCTCGGCCGCTTCATCTCCCAGCTCTCGCGTTGGTTCACCGGCATCGAAATCCATCCGGGCGCCATCGTCGGCGATCGCGTGTTTTTCGATCATGCGATGGGCGTCGTGGTCGGCGAAACCGCCGAGATCGGCGACGGTTGCACCATCTATCAAGGCGTGACCCTCGGCGGCACCTCGCTGTACAAGGGCGCCAAGCGCCATCCGACCTTGGGGCGTGACGTGGTCGTGGGCGGCGGCGCCAAGGTGCTGGGCGGCTTCACCGTGGGCGACGGCGCGAAGATTGGCAGCAACGCGGTAGTAGTCAAACCGGTGCCGGCCGGTGCGACCGCGATCGGGATTCCGGCGCGGATCGTCGAATCGCGCGCGGACGCCGACGGCGAACCTGAAAAGCAGAAATTCAGCGCCTACGGCGTCACCCTGGACGACGATCCGATGGGTCTTGCGATTCGCGGGTTGGTCAACAGCACCTCCGCACAGGACCATCAGATCGCGCTGTTGTGGCAGGCCATCGAACAGCTTGCGGAAGGAAGCTCGGCCAAGCAGCGCGACTGCGTCCCCGAAGGGGCCGCGCGCAAGGAGTGCTTCGAGGCGGAGAAGATCAATCAGTTGCTGGGCAAGTGAGCGGCCGGTTATGTCAATGCGCCAATAGCAAGGAAGAAGGAAATGGCGGAGCGGCGACTCGATGGCTTTTTCTACGGCCTGTTCATGGACGCCGACCTGCTGCGCCAAAGCGGCGCAACGCCAATCAATCCGCGCTCGGCGCGCGCCTGCGACTTCGCGCTTCATATCGGCCTGCGTGCAACGCTCGTGGCGAGCGTTGGCGATTGCGCCTACAGAATGTTGTTCTCGCTGACACACGATGAACTAGACCGGCTGTACGGCGCGGCGGACTTGGAGCAATACCGGCCCGAAGCGGTCATCGCCCACACGCTTGAAGGCCTTCAGCCCGCTCCAGCGCTTTGCTACAAGTTGCGCGGGGCGCCGGCGCCGGCAGAGGCCAATCCCGAATACGCCGCGCGGCTTCGGGCTGCGCTTGTGAAGCTTAGATTTCCAGCGGACTACATTGCGACGATTGCTTGACGTGTTGGTTCTTGGCTGCCAGCCTCTCTACCAGCGCCCGGGCAACCGGCGTGAGGTATGAAACACGCGCAAGATCTCAACCACTTCGCCGCGCACGCGGTACGGCACTAGGTAGCGGGTTTTCAGGACGACGAGTTCACGCGTGCCATGGACTCGCCCCGGCCGGCCAATGCCGGGCTGACCGACGAGAACTGCCACGGTGTCGATGACTCTTCGGGCCACCAGTTTGGCGGCTTGCGGATCGTCTTGGGCGATGAACTCGATTTCGTCTTCGAGGTTGCGCAGCGCTTTTTGCGTCCACCTAATCCGCATTCACTCCCCACTTCCTGGCGAACGCGGCAAGTTCTTCCTCGGTTGCGAAGTCGCCGGCGTCGGCTTCGGCCAGCGCAGAACAGATTTCGGCGATCTGCCACTCATTGTTCTCGACAAAGTCGCGCACTGCTTCGGCGGCAAGAAACGACTTGCTGCGCTGTGTCGAATCGGCAAGCCGCTCGAGCCGGTCCTTGACTTCGTCTTCAAGGCGAATGGTCATGGTCGTGGACATGGGACACCTGCTGTGATGGAATGTGTACAGTGTAGCACTGCGCTCTGCCGATGCAGGCAAGCATCGCTCGATCACTTCTGGCGATACGGCCCGAACCACCCGAGGCCGGCCGACGTTCCGCCGGGGGACTGACCGCGGCTCGGACGATATTCGCAACCGATGAATCCCTGCCAGCCGCATTCGGCCGCGACCTCGTCGATCAGTTTGAAAAGGTACGGATGGTTCATCTCGCCGATGTCCGGCTCGTGCCGCTCCGGCACGCCGGCGATCTGGAAGTGGCCGACCCGGCCGGTCGGCAGGTATTGCCTGATCTTCATCGCGACGTCGCCTTCCACGATCTGGCAGTGGTACAGGTCCATCTGCACCTTGAGGTTCGGCGCACCAATGGCTTGCACGATGCGGTGGGCTTCGCCCTGCCGGTTCAGGAAAAAGCCGGGGATGTCGCGGGTGTTGATCGGCTCGATCAGGACGTCGCACCTCGCCCCAGCGGTCGCGCCGCTGGCCTGCTTTGCCGCCCAGGCCAGGTTCGCTTCATAGGTCGCTTGCAGGCGCGAGCGATCGGCTCCCGCCGGTGCAATACCGGCCATCACGTGGATGCGCGGGCAGGCAAGCCGCTCCGCATATTCCAGCGCGCGACAGAAGTCGCGGCGGAATTCATCTTCCCGCCCCGGCAGGCAAGCCGTGCCGCGTTCGCCTTTTTCCCAATCGCCTGGCGGCATGTTGAACAGCACCTGCCGCAGGCCGTGGTCCGATAGGCGTTGCGCCAGGTCGGCCGCTTTGTATGCGTAAGGGAACAGGAACTCGACCGCCTCGAAGCCGTCGTTGGCGGCGGCTGCGAAGCGCTCTAGAAAGTCGTGCTCCGCATAGAGCATCGACAGGTTGGCGGCAAAGCGCGGCATCGGCTTTGCCCGTGAGGTGTGACTTGCTACTTGTAGTAGCCGACCGCGCAGACCTGGTCGCCGACCTTCGTCACGTAGCTGACTTTTTGCACCGGCGTGTCCGAGCCGGGGCGCGGCCACATGTACGGCACGCTCGCGACCGAACCTTCCTTGGCATTGGCGTAGAACTCCTCGCCGATCGGCTTGCCGGTCTTGTCCTTGAGATCCTTCATGCTCTTGCCGACCAGCGTCGGATGCGCGGTGAAGTTGCCGTCCGGCCCGCCGCAGAACGGATACAGGTCGCGGTCCTTGAAGCCGGCTTCGCCCTTGGTCATCGCCGTCAGCGCGGCGGCCTTGTCTTTCTTGACGGCGGCAACCGACTTCTCAAGCATTGCCTTGGCTTCGTCCGACGTGCCGAAATCGGCGGCGTGAACGGGCGCCGAAATCGCGGCGACGAGAGCAATGGCAGCAGGCGCGAGGATGGTAAATTTCAAAACGAGTCTCCTTTTGATTGATGACGTGTATCGGTCCCGTGACGGTAGCGACCTGCGTTCCACCACGTTCCCGAACGTATCTTAGTGATGCAATCCGACTCGGTTTGATGGCCTCGGGTAACGTACTGTAAGTACCATTGATGGCGGCCCGATCCTGGGTAGCGGCCCGATCCCTGCCGCCTCCCTGGCGCTGCGCCGCGACATTGCCGATTGCATGAATGTCTCGGTCGGCGGTCACATGGGCGGATGCTCATTATTGGGACTTTTTTGGCCGTTACCGCTCGCCAGACGGTGATTTCATGCTATCAAAATGGTTGCGTATAGGTGCCCTTTCAACACTGCCCGCCGCTTCGGCGCCAAGCGCCATCGAAGTTCGCTAAATTCACCCCATGAGCACTTCGTTCCTGCCAGACACCACCCCCGCACCGCACGCCGACGAAGCCTTGCGGCGCAGCGGCTGGGCCGTGCTCGCGCCGAACGAGCTTGGCGCCCTCACCGGCATTTCGCTGGATGGGTTGCAGGCGCTCGCGCCAAGCTGGAACGACCTGCCGCCCGACGAATACCTGAAAGACGGTGGCCGCTACCGCCGGCGGCGTCACTCGTGCTTCATCGCCGAGGGCGACGAGCTCACGGCCGCGCCGCACCGCGCACACTGGCAGCCGGTTGAATACAACG
>JBDTRV010000286.1:0-4390 GCA_039931475.1 Burkholderiales bacterium
CGCGCAAGGAAGGCCGGGCGCTGGGCGAAGTGACCAAGTTCCTGGTCTACAACGCGCGCAAGCGCCAGATCGGCGGCGACACGGCGGATCAGTACTTCGCGCGAACCGAATGCGTCGCTGGCGTGCAGGACATGCGCTTTCAGGAGCTGATGCCCGACGTGTTTCACTGGCTTGGCATCAGAAAAATCCACCGGCTGGTGTCGATGAGCAACCTCAAGTTCGACGCGATCACCGGTTCCGGCATCGAGATCGGCGAGCGCATCAACATTCCGGACGAACTGATTCCGGCCGACGCGCGCGTCGAGATGGACGCGAAGATGGCCGCCGGCTATTTCACGCCCGGCCTGGTCCCCGATGCGGAGGAGCTGAAGAAAGCCAAAGGCCGGGGGCTGGCTGGATGAGGCCAGTGCCGATGCCTTCATCGCGCGACCGACCTGAACAGTTCGCGCGCGGATCTGCAAGCAGCAACGCACGAACCTGCCAGCCAACGCCAACGTGGTTTCTGCTATGGCTTCGGTAGCAGGAGCTCAAGATCTGGCGAGCGCGACAGCCATTTTGCGCACCACGAACGCGGTTCGCGAGCGAGCCCATGCGCTGCTGGAGCGGGCGCGCCGCGGCGAGTCAGGTTGGTTCACGATCGATAACGCGAAGCTCGCCGATGCGACCCGCCTCACGATCGAGCGCACGCACGCACGCTATCCCTCTGGCGCGATTCCGTTTCACAGCCGCTGGCGTCATTTCGAGGCCGGCGGCGTGGATCGCCTAGCCGAGCTGGATCGTCTACTCGAAGGCGAATCGTTGCTGCGCGAGCGGACACGCGCCAAAGTCGATTTGGTGGTGGTCAGCGTGCTGCTCGATGCGGGTGCGGGCGCCGATTGGTCCTACGCCGAGGCCGCGAGCGGTCAACGCTTCACCCGGTCCGAAGGGCTAGGGGTCGCCAGCTTCCACGCCTTCACGGCAGGGCTTTTCTCGTCGGACCCGAAGCGACCGCTGCAGGCCGATGCTGCAGGCCTGCAGGCGCTGGAGGTAGCGCGGCTCGGCCAAGCCTTTCAGGTCAGCCACGCCAATCCGCTCGTCGGCCTCGAAGGCCGCGCCATGTTGCTGCGCCGTCTCGGCGCGGCGATGGCCGAGCAGCCGGAGGTGTTCGGCCCAAACGGGCGCCCTGGCGGATTGCTTGACGCCGTTCTCGCGCGATCAGCTGCGTCACCCTCGCCCACCGAAGCCACCACCCCTTCGGCATCAGCCGAAGCGGCAGTGGTCGAATCAGCGGTCCGCGCGCTGCAATCGGCCCCAGAAGTGCCGGCCCACGACATTTTCGCCGCCGTAATGCAGTCGTTCTCGCGCATCTGGCCGAGTGCGAACGCGATCGACAACGTCGCGCCCGACGGCAGCGTGTGTGTCGGCTCCGGCGATCCGGCCTTCGCTTTAGGCGACTGCTGGCGCCACAGCGCCGTGCGCGGGCCGGGCCTGACGGATGGCTGGATGCCGTTCCACAAACTGTCGCAGTGGCTGACCTATTCGCTGCTGGAGCCGTTCGCGTGGGCCGGCGCAAAAGTCGTCGGCCTCGATGCGCTGACCGGGCTGCCCGAATACCGCAACGGCGGGCTGTTCATCGACACCGGCGTGATCCGCGTGAAGGACCCAGCGTTGCTCGACCACACCTGGAAAGTCAGCGACGAATTCATCGTCGAATGGCGCGCGCTCACCGTCGCGCTGCTTGACGAACTCGCAGTGCGGATGCGCGGCGAAATGCAGCAGCCCAACCTGCCGCTGGCCTCGATCCTCGAAGGCGGCACCTGGGCGGCGGGGCGCGAACTGGCCCGGCGCTTGCGTGACGGGTCGCCGCCGCTGAAGATCGAAAGCGACGGCACTGTTTTCTGACGAGCCACTTCCGCCATTCACGTCCCACGCTGCCACGTTGTTTATCCTTGCCTGACCTCAGTCGACCCACTACCAAGACCAACCGCCGAACGCTCCATGTCCCAAGTCCACCTCATCGACCACCCGCTGGTCCAGCACAAGCTCACTTTGATGCGCCGCAAGGACGCATCGACCAACAGCTTTCGCACCCTCCTCAACGAACTCGCGATGCTGCTGGCCTACGAGGTCACGCGCGACATGCCGATGCAGGAGATCGAGATCGAAACGCCGCTGGAAACGATGAAGGCGAAGGTGATCGACGGAAAGAAGCTCGTGCTGGTGTCGATCCTGCGCGCGGGCAACGGCATTCTGGAAGGCATGCTCAGCGTCGTGCCGGGCGCGCGGGTCGGCCACATCGGGCTGTACCGGGACCCGAAGACCCTCACGGCGATCGAGTACTACTTCAAGATGCCGGGCGAAATGGACGAGCGCGACGTGGTCGTGGTGGACCCGATGCTCGCCACCGGCAACTCGGCGATCGCGGCCGTGGACCGGCTGAAGGAGACGAACCCGAAGTCCATCAAGTTTGTCTGCCTGCTGACTTGCCCCGAAGGCATCGCCGCGTTTTCCAAAGCGCATCCTGATGTGCCGATCTACACCGCCGCCATCGACCGCCAGCTCAACGACCACGGCTACATCCTGCCAGGCCTGGGCGATGCGGGTGACCGAATTTTCGGAACAAAATAGGCCATCACCGCACGAACAGTATATGTTTGTAGCTATCAATTAGCTAGTATTTTGACCTTCAGGCACCACCATCACCATCCGAGGAGGATCCACATGATTCAACGCCGCCCACTCGTCATCGCATCGGCCGCCATCGCGGTCCTTGCCATTGCCGGCTTGCCCGGCCTCGCGCTCGCGCAAGGCAAACTCAAGGTCGCCGCCGTCTACACCGTGCCGTTCGAGCAGCAATGGGTCGGCCGCATTCACAAGGCGTTCAAGGCCGCCGAGGCGCGCGGCGAGATCGAATACAAGGCGAGCGAAAACGTCTCGAACGCCGACTACGAGCGGGTCATGCGCGAATACGCCAACGGCGGCAACCAGTTGATCGTTGGCGAGGCGTTCGCGGTCGAAGCGGCGGCGCGCAAGGTGGCTCGGGACTTCCCGAAAACCCACTTCCTGCTCGGCTCCTCGGGCAAGCCGCAAGCGCCGAACTTCAGCGTGTTCGACAACTACATCCAGGAACCCGCGTATCTGACCGGCATGATCGCCGGCGGCATGACCAAGACGAACCAGATCGGCATGGTCGGCGGCTTTCCGATTCCTGAAGTCAACCGCCTCATGAACGCCTTCATGGCCGGCGCGAAAGACGTGAACCCGAAGGTCGAGTTCAGCGTGAGCTTCATCAACAGTTGGTTCGACCCGCCCAAGGCGAAGGAAGCCGCGTTCGCGATGATCGAAAAAGGCGCGGACGTGATGTATGCCGAGCGCTTCGGCGTGAGCGATGCGGCCAAGGAAAAGAACGTGCTCGCGATCGGCAACGTGATCGACACGCAGGCCCAATATCCCGACACCGTGGTCGCCTCCGCGATCTGGAACTTCGAGCCGACTGCGGAGCGAGCGATCAAGCTGGCCAAGGAAGGCAAGTTCACCGCCGAAGACTACGGGCCGTATTCGATGATGAAGCACAAGGGCTCGAACCTGGCGCCGCTCGGCACGTTCGCCAGCAAGGTGCCAGCCGATCTCGTTAACAAAGTCAAGGCGAAGGAGGCCGACATCCTGGCTGGCAAGTTTGAGGTCAAGGTGGACGACGGGCAGCCGAAGTCGACGGCCAAATGATGCGGCGCGCAGCGACGGCCGGGCTCGGCAAGGTTCTGTATGCCGCAGTGCTGGGCGTGGCCCTTGCGGGCTGCGCGAACATGGCAGGCCCGCCCGCCACCGGCACTCTATCCGAGACGCAGGCACCCGCCGACATGCGGCTCGATTCGCAGCCTCGTATCGCCGTCATGTCGGCTTTCGGCCCCGAGTTGACGCTGCTGCTCAAGGAACTGCAGGGGCCGAAGACGTACGGCGCCGGCGGCGTCGATTTCACCACCGGTCTGCTCGCGGGCAAGCCAGTGGTGTTGTTCCTCTCGGGCATCAGCATGGTGAATGCGACGATGAACACGCAGCGGGTGCTCGACCACTTTAACGTCGAGCGCATCGTGTTCAGCGGCATCGCGGGCGGGGTCGACCCGGCGCTTTCCATCGGCGACGTGACGGTACCGGCGCAGTGGGGCCAATACCTCGAGGTGCTGATGGCGCGCGAAACCGCACCCGGCAAGTTCGCCGCGCCGCCGTGGATGAAGGATGTGACGCTGCCCGCGTTCGGCATGATGCATCCGCGCCCGGTCGAAGTCAGAAGCGCCGCGCACCCGCAGGTCGAACGCAAGTTCTGGTTCCAGGTCGATCCGAAGATGCTCGAAGTCGCGCGCGGCCTGGCCGCGGTCGACCTTGCGCGGTGTAGTGCCGCGGCGAAGTGCCTGAG
>JBDTRV010000287.1:0-4380 GCA_039931475.1 Burkholderiales bacterium
GCGGCGCCTTCACCGGCGCGCAAACCATGCGCCGGGGCCGGTTCGAGCAGGCCGATGGCGGCACCCTGTTCCTCGACGAAATCGGCGACATGCCGGCCGATCTGCAAACCCGGCTGTTGCGGGTGTTGTCGGACGGGCACTTCTACCGGGTCGGCGGCCACAACCCGGTCAAGACCAACGTGCGCGTGATCGCCGCGACCCACCAGGATCTGGAGCAGCGCGTGAAGGAAGGCATCTTTCGCGAAGACCTGTTCCACCGCCTCAACGTGATCCGGCTGCGCCTGCCGGCGTTGCGCGAGCGGCGCGAGGACGTCGCCGCGCTGACCCGGCATTTCCTCTCGCAAAGCGCGCGTCAGCTCGGGGTCGAACCCAAGCGGATCGCGAACGCAGCCATTGCGCGGATCGAGCGATTTGCCTTCCCCGGTAATGTGCGCCAGCTCGAGAACATGTGCCACTGGCTCACCGTGATGGCGCCAGCGCAGATGATCGAAGTCAAGGATCTGCCGCCGGAACTGGGTCCGGTCGCGGCGGAATCCGACGGGGCGTTGCCGGCCGATGCCGATTCGCTTTCCGGCCGGTCCGAGTCCGCCGCTGTTGCGCCTTCCCTTTCGTTGGCCCAGCCGTCGCCCGCATCGGCCAGGGAAACGCATGCGGTCGGCGAGGCGTGGCCAGCCGGGGATTCGTTCGCCAGTGGCGCGGCGACAGAGTCCGCGTCTGTGGTGGCGGCGCCAGAGACCGGATGGGAAGACGGCCTTGAAGCGGAGGCGCTGGCCCTGCTGGCGGTGGGTCGGCACGATGTTTGGGACGTGCTGTCGCGCCGCTTCGAGGCGCGGCTGATCCAGGCGGCGCTGGCCAGCACGCGGGGGCGCCGGATCGAGGCGGCGCAAAAGCTCGGCATCGGCCGCAACACGATCACACGCAAGATTCAGGAGCTGGGTCTGGAATAAGGTTTTCGCTCGAGGGTTCCTTCGCGACGGTCGACCGTCGATGCCCGATGCCCGATGCCCGATGCCCACTCTCCGAGACGCCGCCCTCGGCCCGGCGTTGGCCATCGCTTGAATGGCGCGCAGCCCGGTTTATGCTTGGCAGCATGAAGCTCTACAACTACTTTCGCTCCTCGGCTTCGTTCCGGGTCCGGATCGCGCTCGCGCTCAAGGGCTTGCCCTACGAATACGTTTCGGTGCATCTGGCCAAAGGCGAGCAGCAAAAGCCCGGGTTCGCCGCCATGTCGGCCGACCGTCTGGTGCCGCTGCTCGAACTTCCCGATGGCACCCGCATCTCGCAGTCGATGGCGATCATCGAATACCTCGACGAAACCCATCCTGAATCGCCGTTGCTGCCGGCCGATGCGCTGGGTCGCCAGCGGGTTCGGGCGCTCGCGCAGTCGATCGCTTGTGAGATCCACCCGCTGAACAATCTGCGGGTGCTCAAGTACCTGGTGCGCGAACTGAAAGTCAGCGACGAGGCCAAGAACGACTGGTACAAGCACTGGTGTCGTGACGGCCTGGAAGCGTTCGAGCGCCAACTCGCGCAGTTGCCCGAAGGACGCTACAGCTTCGGCGATGCGCCGACCTTGGCCGACTGCTGCCTGGTGCCGCAGATATTCAATGCCCAGCGCTTCGAGGTCGACTTGGCCGGCCTGCCGCGCACCATGGCGGCGTTCGAGGCCTGCATGAAGCACGAGGCGTTCATCCAGTCGCAGTGGTCGGCGTGTCCGGATTACGAAGCTTGAAATGAACCCAGCCCCAGGCTTCGCTTGGCTTTCGCCCCTGCATGTCAGCCCCCGGTCGCCTACTCCGGCGCCCACCCCCCGAGGGGGCGAGCAACAGTCTGCGGAGCGGCCGGGCGACAGTTTCTCGCGCTTGCATGGGGCGGCGCCCGCGGCCTGGCAAAGCCAGCTCCGCAGTCCCTGCTTGAAATGGCCGGCTCGTTTCGAGCGTCGCGCGTCGGGTCCCCCGCCGTGGAGCGACTGATTCCGCAAGGCGGCGCGGTTGGGTCCGACTGGATCGTGCCCAACTGGCCGGCGCCGCCCAACGTGCGGGCGCTCTGCAGCACGCGAAGCGGCGGCTGCTCCGATCCGCCCTACGACAGCTTGAACCTGGGCCTTGGCGCGGGCGACGCGGCGACGGCGGTGGCCGAGAACCGACGGCGCTGGTCGGCGACGATCGGCGCGCTGCCGGTGTTCCTGCGCCAGGTTCACGGAACCACGGTTCAGGCGATCGACACGGCGAGTTCGGATGGCCAGACGGCCGATGGCGCGATCACTCGGCAGTCAGGCGTTGCCTGCACCGTGATGGCCGCCGATTGCCTGCCCGTGCTGTTTGCAAATGCGGATGGAAGCTGCGTGGCAGCGGCCCATGCCGGCTGGCGCGGGCTTGCGGGCGGCGTTCTGGAGTCGGTTTTGCAGTCTTTTTTCGGATTTCCGCGCGTCCTCAATAGAGATTCAGCTAGCGAAATAATAGCATGGCTCGGACCGTGCATCGGGCCACTCGAATTCGAAGTGGGCGACGAAGTCAAGGCCGCGTTCATGACTGGCGTACCCGAAGCCAGCCATTTCTTCGCGCCGCGCAAACCCGGCAAATGGCTCGCCGATCTTGCCGGTCTTGCCCGCCAACGGCTGAGGTCGATGGGCGTGACGCAAATTCACGGCAATGACGGTGGCGCGGGATGGTGCACGGTACGCAATGCATCCATGTTTTTTTCGCACCGGCGCGACAGCGTGCGGCTCGGCGGCAGCGGGCGGATGGCCGCCAGTGTCTGGCTGGATTGAGCTCGCCCTTCAGGCTTCGCGCACTACGTGTCGCTTTCGCCCACCCCCCGACCGGGGGGCGCAGCCAGCGGACCCGCGGAGCCGGATCCGCGGCGGCCGCTCGAAGGGGTTTTCCGCGCGGGCCCGGCCGTTGGGCCAGTGTCGTCGTCCGGCGGCAGCACGGCGGGACTAGCGGCCTCTTGCAACGTCTCACGCGCCGCTCGCGCGCGCCGCCGCCGGGGTGCATCCATCACATAGCCGATGATCGCCGCCGGCAACAGTCCATAAAGCACGAACGTGACGAGCGCGCCGAGCAGTGTTCCGTTGGCTGCGGTCGCTTCCGCCGCCGCCATCATCAGCGCCACGTAGAGCCATGCAATCAAAACGAGGTACATCGCGATGCGGGTCCTTTCAAAGTCGAGCCGATAGGGGAACCAGACGACATTCCCTTATCATCGTTCTCTTGCCGAGCGCGGAATTAGTTGGCGCGAGAAGCTCGGATACAGTAAGGCGTTTGCAGACAAACCACAAACAGACATCTTGAGGAGACAAAGAGTGAACACGAATCCAGCAGAGCAGTGGAAGCAGGGCGCCGAGCAGTTCCAGGCGTTTCAGCAGTCGCTCGGCCAGGGTTGGGCGCAGGCGATGGAAGCGTTCAAGGGGCTCGACGTGAGCGGCATGGGCCCCGGAATGCCCAGTACTGATGGCACGGCGCAAGTTCCCAAAATCAATTTCGCGCCCGACAAGCTGCGGGAAGTTCAGCAGAACTACATGCGCGAGTCGGGCGAGCTCTGGAACCAGAGTTTGATGGGCACCTTGAAGAACGTCGACCGCCGCTTTAGCGGCCAAGCGTGGGACGACAACCGATTCGCGTCGTTCACCGCCGGCGCCTACCTGCTCAATGCTCGGACCTTGATGGCAATGGTCGACGCGGCCGACTGCGACCAGAAAGCCAAGAATCGCATTCGCTTCGCGGTCGACCAATGGATCGCCGCTTCGTCGCCGAGCAACTTTCTCGCGCTCAACGCAGAGGCGCAGAAAAAAGCGGTTGACTCCAAGGGCGAGAGCATCGCCAAGGGGGTGAAGAACCTGATCGCCGACATCCAGCAAGGCCACGTTTCGATGACCGACATGAGCCTGTTCGAGGTCGGCCGCAACGTCGCCACCACCGAAGGCGCGGTGGTTTTCGAAAACGAACTCTTCCAGTTGATCGAATACAAGTCGAGTACCGACAAGGTTCACGAGCGGCCGTTCCTGATGGTGCCGCCGTGCATCAACAAGTACTACATCCTCGATCTGCAGCCGGAGAACTCGCTCGTCAAGTATTCGGTCGACCAGGGCCAGCACACCTTCCTCGTGAGCTGGCGCAATCCAGATCAGTCCTTGGCAAAAAAAGGTTGGGACGACTACGTCGAAAACGGCCCGATCAAGGCGATCTCGGTGGTGCAGGAAATCACCGGCGCCAAGACGATCAATGCGCTCGGTTTCTGCGTTGGCGGAACCATCCTCACGACCGCGCTCGCGGTGCTGGCCGCGCGCGGTGAAAAACCGGTCAACAGCCTCACGCTTTTGACCACGTTGCTCGACTTCAGCAACACCGGCATCCTCGATGTTTTTATCGACGAAAAAAT
>JBDTRV010000288.1:0-4377 GCA_039931475.1 Burkholderiales bacterium
AACAAAGCGACTGCGGTCTCCGAGCCGGCCGGTGCGTTCTTGGCGGCGCTGTCGACAGCGGCGACGAACGCTTGCTGCGCTTCGGTCATCTTGCCTTCGAACGACTTGGCAATTTCGGCGCCGGTGTTGCTGACGATCTCATACACCTGACGGCCATAGCTGGTTGCCTTTTCGGCGGACGGCTGCATCATGCCGGCCTGCAGCGCGATGAATTGCTGCGGGTCACGCACGTTCATCAGCGACTGGACGTGGTCGAACGACTCGGCGAAAACTGCTTTGGCAACGGCCAGGTTCAGGTGGGCCAGTTGCTCGACGCCAGCCAGTGCGGTACCGGCGATTTGTTCGAAAGACTCGACGTTGGCTTTACCGGCGGCTGCGAATTCTTGGTTGGTGGGGGTGTTCATAAAAAACTCCTGGTTTGATACTTTGGATGCGACTGAATGGAACTCTTCTTGTCTGCCTGCAGCCTGTCTTTCAGGTTATGTTGCAGTGCAGCATGGGATGAATTATAGGGAAAACCCGAGCCATTGCAACCGATTTTTGTTGCAGTGCAGCATTTTAGAGGGTTGCCTCAAAAAAACGCGTCGCGGCCGAGCCGCCGCTTTGCCGGTTTTGCTGGAGGCTGGATGGACGCGCTTTCTACTTGCGCTCCGTCCCACCTGCCGCCAGCGCCGTGCGCAACTCGATCAGCTTGGCCTTGAGCAGCCGCTCGTTTTCCACGCCCATGCGCACCATCATCTTCTGCCCGGCCGACAGGGCTTCGAGCTGCGGATCGGCGAATTCATAACGGGTCCAGGGCCGTGGGTCCCGATACGGCCCCTTGATCTCGACCACCGTCACGCGCGGTGGGCTGGCCGGTTCGGGGCTTTGCAGCAGGTGGTCGATCACGCCGATCAGCCGGTCGTTGAAATAGCGGCCGGGGTAGCCCAACTCCTCGTAGCTCTTTTGAAACAGCGCGTAGTGCTTGCGGTACAGACCAGCGAGCTTTGCCGCGTCGACCGACTCGACCAGCCGCACGAACGGCGCATAGCGCGCGCTGTTTTCCGGGGCGATGGTGCGCGATTCGCCCTCGCCGCTCGCGGAAAATCGCCCCTCGATCGGCTTGACCGCGCGGCTTTTGCCCGGCACCAATGCACTCGGCAGGTTGTCCACGGTTGCGACGGCACGGCGCACGAATCCGCTGGTTTCGAGAAATTCGGCCACCGCCTTGCTGCCGAGCAATCGGGTCAGCGCGTCCTCGGCCACGGCATCGGCATGCCGCGCATCGGCCGGTGCGGATGGCGGCGTGGGCTGCCCCGGATCGGCTTCAACCAACGGCTCGACCGGGAACAGTGGGCCGGACGGCGCGGGCGCGGCGGCCGCAGGCGCTGGCGGCGCCACCTCGTCGGTCTGGGACAGGACCGAGCCCGACCCGGCGCCTGCGCTGAATGGCGGCGCCGCCTGCCGATCCTGCCACCAACGCCAACCGAACAGTGCCACCGCCAGCACGAGCAGCAGCAGCGCCAGGTTCAAGCCCCAGGAGCGATCGCGCGGCGGCTCGGGACGGTGGTGAGGGCGTTCAGGCATGGCGGCTCCTTCCTTTGGGTCGAACGACGGGCCAGCCGCCCGACGTGGCCGATGACATGCGCTGGCCTCGCCCCGCCACTCGAATGGCATTGCAACCGTCAAATTGTGGACTCAACTGCCGCTTGGCGCTAGTCCCAAAAGGCGATGCAGCTATTGTTTTGGTAGTCCCGTGCGGCCGTTCGTCCGCGCGATTTCCACCCGGGCGATCGAGGTCGTGGCGGGCGCGTATGCTGTTGCAAAAAACTGGCGAAGGTACGGCCAGCAGGCTGCCTAGCCACCAACGACAGGAGATCCCAATCCCATGGCCACTTCCCCAGACGCCCTCAAGAAAGAGCGGATCGACACAACCCTGGAACTGGTCCGCGCCAAGGTGCCGGCGCCGGAGAGCGAGTTGGTCCAAACCTTCGCCGAACTGCTCTACGCGCTGGTCGACCCGGAAGACTTGATCCAGCGTTCGCCCGACGATCTGTACGGCGCCGCGCTGTCGCTCTGGCGCTACGCCGGCAAACGCGCCCCGGGCAGCCGGGGCGCCAAGGTGCGGGTGCTGAACCCGACCATCGCCGAGCACGGCTGGACCTCGCGCCACACCGTGATCGAGGTGGTGAACGACGATATGCCGTTCCTGGTCGACACCGCCACCATGGAGATCAACCGTCAGGGCCTGACTTTGCACCTGATCATCCACCCGGTGATGGCAGTGGCGCGGGATTCGAACGGCGAGCTCAAGTCGGTGGCACAGCGCGGCCAGGCCGAGGGCAAGCGGCTCGAATCGGTGATGCACATTCAGGTCGACCGCGTCGTCGATCCCGAAGCGCGCGACGAACTGACCCGCGGCATCGAGAAAGTCTTGGGCGACGTGCGCGCCGCGGTGACCGACTGGCAGCCAATGGTGGACCGACTGCGCGGCGTGATCGCTGAACTGGAACTGGAAGCCGCGCCGAAATCCGTGCCGCCCGAAGAGGCAGCCGAAGCGCGCGCCTTCCTCGAATGGATCGCCGACGACAAGCTGCTGCTGCTCGGCTATCGCCAACACGACCTGGTGAAATCGAGCGGCGGCGAAGCACTGCAGGTGGTGGCTGGCAGCGGCCTGGGCGTGCTGCGCGACTCCGGCAGCCGCGCCACTTCGGGCAGCTTCGCCGAACTCACGCCGCAGGCCCGCGCGCTCGCGCATGACCCATCGCCGATCGTGATCGTGACCAAGGCCAACTCGCGCTCGACGGTGCACCGGCCCGGATACACCGATTACGTCGGCATCAAGCGCTACGACGCGAGCGGCGCGGTGGTCGGCGAGCACCGCTTTCTCGGCCTGCTCGCCTCCGCCGCGTATGCCGAGCGAGCGGCCGCCACGCCACTGATCCGAAGCAAGGTCGCGGCCGTGATCCAGCGCGCCGGCTTCGCGCCGTCGAGCCACTACGGCAAGGCGCTGGTCCACGTGCTGGAGAGCTATCCGCGCGACGAGCTGTTCAACATCGGGGTTGAAGAACTGCACGACACCGCCACCGGCATCCTGCGCCTGGGCGAGCGCCAGCGGCTGCGCCTGTTCCTGCGGCGCGAACCGTTCGAGCGCTTCGTCTCCTGCCTGATCTACGTGCCGCGCGACGGCTATTCGACCGAGCTGCGCTATCGCTTCATCGACATCCTGACCAAGGCCTTCAACGGCACCGGCAGCGAGTTCGACGTGCTGCTGTCCGACGCGATCCTCGCGCGCATCCACATCACGATCCGCACCACACCGGGCTCGATCCCAGACGTGGACGGGGCCGAGCTCGAAACGCGCCTCACTGCCGCGTCCCGACGCTGGGAAGACGATCTGCGCGATGCGCTGATCGACGACGCGGGCGACGCCGACGGCATGGCGCTCGCCAAGCGCTTTGCACATGCGTTCCCGGCGTCTTACCGTGAGCATGGCAACGCGCGCGCGGCGGTACCCGACGTGCGCAAGATGGCGGCGCTCTCCAAACTGGGCGAACTCGCACTCGGCCTGTACCGCGCGCCCGAGGCGGCCGAGGGGCGGCTCGGATTCAAGCTCTATCACATGGGCGCGCCGATCGTGCTGTCCGATTCGCTGCCGATGCTCGAGAACATGGGCGTGCGCGTGATGACCGAAGCCCCCTCTAAGGTCACTCCGGAAGGCGGCCCGCCGATCTGGATCCACGACATCGACATGCAGGTGGATCAGGCAAGCGAAATGGACATGGGCGCGCTTGCGCCGCTGGTCGAGGACGCTTTCGCGCAAGTGTTCGCGGGCCAAATCGAGAACGACCGCTTCAACTCGCTGGTGCTCGGCGCCGGCCTCGCGGCCGAGGAAGTGGTGATTCTGCGCGCCTACTCCAAGTACATGCACCAGATCGGTTTCACTCTGTCGCAACGGTTCGTCGAGGGCACCTTGGTCGCGCAGCCGGCGATCGCGCGAATGCTGGTGCAACTGTTCAAGTTGCGCTTCGATCCGAAAAAGGCCGACGACGCGGCGGCCGAGGGCCAGGGCAAGGCGATCGAGGAGGCACTCGACAAGGTCGCCAATCTGTCCGAGGACCGCGTGCTGCGCCAGTATCTCGGTCTCATCCGAACGACATTGCGCACCAATTTCTGGCGCACCGGCGTTGGCGCCAGTGGTGAAGCGGGGCCGCGCCGGCCGTTCCTCTCGTTCAAGATCGACTCGCGCGCCGCGCCCGGGCTGCCCGATCCGCGGCCGCTGTACGAAATCTTTGTGTACTCGCCGCGCTTCGAGGGCATCCATTTGCGCGGCGGCATGGTTGCGCGCGGCGGCTTGCGCTGGTCGGACCGGCCGGAAGACTTCCGCACCGAGGTGCT
>JBDTRV010000289.1:0-4375 GCA_039931475.1 Burkholderiales bacterium
CTTCCACCCGCGACCAAGCCACCGCGCTGTTGAAGAACGAGGTGGCGCGCTGGGCCCGCATCATCGAACGCGCGAAGATTCCGAAGCAGTGACGCGCCGCGGCTAGCGGCGTTAGCAGCCATGGTCCGAGGCGCCATCGACGTCGGACCGCAAGCCGATCACGATCCGGCAGCGGGGGGTGAGGTCGGCGCTGCACGGTCGACGCCTTGGGGCGGTGCGTTGCCGCCACCAGGCGGTTTGGGCCGAGGCGGCTTGCTGGTGTGAATCAGCATGGTGGCCTTGTCCATTTCGCCGGCGATCAGCGCCGGCACCGCGGACAGCGTGCGCGCGATGGCGTCGTCGATCGCTTCGCGCTGATCCGCCAGCGGTTTCTTGAGCACCCAGCCGATCACTTCAGACTTCACGCCGGGATGGCCGATGCCAAGGCGCAACCGCCAGTAGTCGCCGGTGCCCAGTTGCGCATGGATGTCGCGCAAACCGTTGTGCCCGGCGTGGCTGCCGCCGAATTTGAGCTTCGCCTGGCCCGGCAGGATGTCGAGTTCATCGTGAATGACCAGCATGTTTTCAGGTGCGATCTTGAAAAAACGCGCGAGCGCCGCGACCGACTTGCCCGACAGGTTCATGAAGGTTTGCGGCGCGAGCAGCCAGATGGTGTCGCCACCGACATTCGTGCGGCCCATCAGGCCGTGATAGCCGCGATCGGGTGCCAGCGTGACCTTTAGGTCGCGCGCCAGCGCTTCGATCCACCAAAAACCCGCGTTGTGGCGCGTGGCCTCGTACTCTGGACCGGGATTGCCGAGGCCGACGAACAGCTTGATCATGCAAAGGATTATGGGCAAAGCCGCGCCGGCGAATGCGGCCCAAGCGACGCAGAGCATCGTTCAAGGCCTCGCAAAAAGAAACGGCCCGCGCATGGCGGGCCGAGAGAAAAGCGAGCCGGAATGCGCGCCTCACGGCGCGCCGGCGATGCAAGGGGCGAGTTACTTCTTCTCGTCGTCCTTTGACTCTTCTTTTTCTTCTGCCTCCGCCTCGGCTTCCTTGGCCTCTTCCGCGGCTTCCTCGGCGTGTTCCTCGGCCACGGTTGCCGCTGTGGTTTCTGCTTCTTCTTCCAGCGAAGCATCCACCAGCGGGTTCACGACGGAGACGATTACCGGGTCTTCCTGACCGTGCAGCAACGCGGTGACACCTTGGGGCAGGGTGATCGCGCTCAGGTGGATGGTGTCGCCTTTTTCGAGTTTGGACAAGTCCACCTCGATGTGCTCGGGCAGGTCGGCCGGCAGGCAGCTCACTTCAAGCTCGGTCATGATGTGGTTGATCAGGCACTTGGCGAGTTTGACCGCCGGAGAATTCTCTTCGCCGGTGTAGTGGAACGGCACCTCGACGTGGATCTTCTCCTTGGCCAGCACGCGCTGGAAGTCGACGTGCAGCACCAACTGCTTGAACGGGTGCATCTGCACGTCGCGCAGCAGCACCTTGTTGACCTTGCCGGCCACTTCCATGTCGAGAATCGACGAATGGAACGCTTCTTTTTTCAGCGCATGCCACAGCGCGTTGTGATCGAGCTCGATCAGCTCCGGCTTGCCGGTGCCGCCATAGACAATGCCCGGCGTCTTGCCGGTGTTGCGGAGACGGCGGCTCGCACCCGTGCCCTGCTTGGCGCGCTCAAAAGCGACGAATTTCATGATGTAGCTCCAGTGGTGAGCAGGCCGCGACCAGCCACGCCCACGTTTCAAAAATGGCCCTGTTCAAAGGACCGACAAAATGTCCTCTAGAACAGGTTTTCCTGATCCGAGAACAAACTCATGACCGACTCGCCGGTGGCAATGCGCTGGATCGTCTCGGCGATCAGCGGCGCCACCGACAGTTGGCGAATTTTCTTGCAACCCAACGCGGCTTCGGACAGCGGGATGGTGTTGGTGACCACCAATTCGTCGAGCGCCAATCCATTTTCGAGCCGCTCGATCGCCGGGCCTGAAAGAACAGCGTGCGTGCAATAGGCGTAGACCTGTTTGGCGCCGCGTTCCTTCAATACCTCGGCTGCCTTGAGCAAGGTGCCCGCGGTGTCGACCATGTCGTCCATGATCACGCAGTTGCGGCCTTCGATCTCCCCAATCACGTGCATCACTTCGCTCACGTTGGCGCGCGGACGGCGCTTGTCGATGATGGCCAGGTCGGTGTCCAGTTGCTTGGCCAGCGCTCGCGCCCGCACCACGCCGCCGACATCTGGGCTGACCACGATCAGATCCTGAGCATGCTTGGCGCGCACGTCGGCCAGCAGCACCGGGGAGGCGTAGATGTTGTCGACCGGTATGTCGAAAAATCCCTGAATCTGGTCGGCGTGCAGATCCATCGTCAGCACGCGCGAAACGCCGCAAGTCTCAAGCAGATTGGCGACGACCTTGGCCGTGATCGGCACACGGGTCGAGCGCGGCCGCCGATCCTGCCGCGCGTAGCCAAAGTAGGGGATCACCGCGCTGATGCGTTCGGCCGAGGCGCGCTTGAGCGCGTCGACCATGATCAGCAGTTCCATCAGGTTTTCGTTGGTCGGCGCGCAGGTGCTCTGCACCACGAACACATCGCGGGCACGAACGTTCTGGTTGATCTCGACAGTGACTTCGCCGTCCGAGAAGCGACCGACCTTGGCGGCTCCCAGAGCGATCCCGAGGTGGCTTGCAATATCGGCCGCCATCAGCGGATTCGCATTGCCGGTAAAAACCATGAAATCTGGGGGGTGCGCGGCCTGCATGGGTGTCTCGGCGATCGGGTTAGGATTTTCGCCGGCTACTTGCGCTCCGGCACGAACATCAAATTTGGCAGGGGAGGAAGGATTCGAACCTTCGCATGCTGGAATCAAAATCCAGTGCCTTAACCAACTTGGCGACTCCCCTGCGAGGACGCTTTTCGCGCCCCTTCAATCACGCTTGTAGCCCAGCCAGACAACGGATGGACCGCAAGATTGCAGCATTCTCGATATTGCCAGTTACCGGCCGGGGCGTTAAGGCCTCCGGTTGCGACATCCAAGCTTTGCGGCAAGTATGCAAACACCGCACTTCCCGAACCGGTCATCCTGGCCTTCAAACCCGCCGCGGCAAGACGCTCGATGCCTTGCGACACAGCCGGACAAAACTGTTCGGCAACCGGCTGCAGGTCGTTGTGGCCAAAGCCCCACGGGTCTGCAGCAAAGCCCGCGATTGTAGCAGCCCCGGTTTCGCGCTTGAGCTGTCGCGAGCCGAAAATCGAGGCGGTCGAGACACCTTCGGCCGGCTTCAACACGGCAAATCGCGCGCTGGCAAGCTCGATCGGCGTGATCCGCTCACCGACGCCTTCGACCCAGGCGTTGCGCCCGCGTAGGAAAAAAGGCACGTCGGCGCCCAAGGTCAAGCCGATGTTCTCCAGCGCTGAAAGCGACAGGCCGAGCGACCACAAGCGGTTCAGCGCGAGCAGGCAGGACGCCGCGTCGGATGACCCTCCGCCCATGCCGGCCTCGGCGGGAATCCGTTTTTCGATGCCGATGTGCGTGCCGAGTCGGCAGCCGGTCGCGTCCTGCAACGCCTTGGCGGCGCGAACGACAAGGTCGTCCGCTGGCAGTGGTGCCGTCAGATCCTCGCGGCTCACGACGCCGTCCGTGCGTGGCTCGAAGTGCAGCCGGTCGCACCAGTCGATCAGCATGAATACCGACTGCAACAGGTGCAGTCCGTCAGCGCGCCGGCCGGTCACATGCAGGAACAGGTTCAGTTTGGCCGGCGCCGGAACGTCGTACAGCGCTTTCATGGGGTCGGATGAAAAGCTACTGCTCGAGCACCACTTTGAGTTCGGCCGGCGGCAGCGGATCGGTGCGCGCGGCGGTCACCCGGCCATCGGCGCGTCGGGACAGATCCGCCTGCCAGCCCGAGACGCTGGCGTTGTCCCCATCAAGCCATGCGAACAGTGCCTCGACCGGAAAGGCCGTGCCGGTCGCGGCCTTGACCAGAGAGTCGACCGAATCGAACTGACGCACCTCGCCGCCGCGCGTGAGCGTGGCCGTCTCCGGTGTCCATGACAACGCCGCAAGGGTGCTGCCGAGCGGGGAGAAGAGCAGCAACTCGCCGGCCTTCGCGTTGCCCTTCAACTCGAAACCGGCGAAAAAAGCCTGGGGTGGATCGGACGCGACTTGCAGCGCCAAGCGGCCGCTCCAAAACGAATTTCCAGAGTCTTTTTGGCCGTTTCCGCTCGTCGGTTGGGCACATCCAGCTACAAATAATGTAGCAACGAGCAACCACGCTCCAAGCCAGCTCATCAGGGGCTTCGACCGTGGCGCGGGCGGGCGACTCACGGCTTGACGTTGAGCCGGTCGAGCGTCTCGCGCAGCGCTTCGCTGTCGGGGTTCGACTGCAGG
>JBDTRV010000290.1:0-4367 GCA_039931475.1 Burkholderiales bacterium
TGAAGCCGATCTACTGGTGCTTCGACTGCGGCTCGTCGCTGGCCGAGTTCGAGATTGAATACCAGGACAAGAAGAGCACGACGCTCGATGTCGGCTTCGAGGCGGCCGACCCTTCCAAACTGGCGGCCGCGTTCGGCCTGGCCGCCCTGCCCGCGGAACCTAAAAAAGCGTTCGTCGTGATCTGGACCACCACCGCGTGGACCATTCCCGCGAACCAGGCGCTGAACCTGAATCCTGATCTCGACTATTCACTGGTCGACACAACCCGCGGGTACCTCGTTCTCGCGACGGTGCTGGTCGAAAAGTGCCTCGCACGCTACGGCCTGGAGGGCACGATCGTCGCAACGGTAAAAGGCCAGGAGCTCGAAGGCTTGCAGTTCAAGCACCCGTTGTTCGACGTCGACCCCGGCTTTCAGCGCCTGTCGCCGGTTTATCTGGCCGACTACGCGACGGCTGAAGACGGCACGGGCATCGTCCATTCGTCGCCCGCCTACGGTGTGGAAGACTTCAACAGTTGCGTCGCGCACGGCTTGCGCCACGAGGACATCCTGAACCCGGTGCAAAGCAATGGCGCGTACGCGGCGGACTTTCCGCTGTTCGGCGGGCAGCACATCTGGAAAGCCACGCCGCGCATCATCGAAGTGCTCGCGCAAAGCGACCGACTGTTCGCAACCGAGGACATCCAGCACAGCTATCCGCATTGCTGGCGCCACAAGACGCCGGTGATCTACCGTGCCGCCGCGCAATGGTTCGTGCGGATGGACGAAGGCGAAGGCGTTTTCACCAAGGACAAGGCACCAAAAACGCTCAGGCAAACGGCGCTTGCGGCGATCGAGGAAACCAGCTTCTATCCGGAAAACGGCAAGACGCGCCTTTCCGACATGATTGCCGGCCGGCCCGACTGGTGCATCAGCCGCCAGCGAAGCTGGGGGGTGCCGCTGCCGTTTTTTCTGCACAAGGAAACCGGCGAGCTGCATCCGCGCACGATGGAAATCCTGGACCAGGCGGCCGAAATCGTCGAGAACGGTGGCATCGAGGCTTGGAGCCGCGCCACACAAGAGCAAATCCTGGGCGCCACCGATGCGGCGCACTACACCAAGAGCAACGACATCCTGGACGTCTGGTTCGACTCGGGCTCGACCTTCTGGCACGTGCTGCGCGGCACCCACCCGGATTCGCGCCACGAAACCGGCCCGGAGGCCGACCTGTACCTTGAAGGCCACGACCAGCACCGCGGCTGGTTCCATTCGTCGCTTTTGATCGCCTGCGCGCTTGAAGGTCGCGCGCCCTACAAAGAGCTGCTCACGCACGGCTTCACGGTCGACAGCCAGGGCCGCAAGATGAGCAAGTCGACCGGCAACGGCATCGACCCGCAGGAAGTCAGCAAGAAGCTGGGCGCCGAAATCATCCGCCTCTGGGTCGCGGCCAGCGACTATTCGGGCGACATCGCGGGCGACGACAAGATCCTCGCGAGAGTGGTCGACGCGTACCGCCGCATCCGCAACACCCTGCGCTTCCTGCTCGCGAACACGAGCGACTTCGATCCGGCCAAGGACGCGGTGCCGCTGGCCCAGATGCTCGAAATCGACCGCTGGGCGCTGTCGCGCGCGGCCGAATTCCAGGCCGACGTTCTCGCGCACTACGAGGTCTACGAATTCCATCCGGTCGTCGCCAAGCTGCAGGTGTTCTGCTCCGAAGACCTGGGCGCGTTTTATCTGGACGTGCTCAAGGACCGCCTCTACACCACGAAGGCCGACTCGCTCGCCCGCCGTAGCGCGCAAACGGCGCTGCACCAGATCACCCATGCAATGCTGCGCTGGATGGCGCCGTTTCTCTCCTTCACGGCCGAGGAGGCGTGGAAACTGTTCGGCGATTCGGAATCGATTTTTCTCGAGACTTATGTCGATCTGGGCCTGCCCGATCAAGCGCTGCTGGCCAAGTGGCGGCGCCTACGCGACCTGCGCGAGACAGTCAACAAAGAGATCGAAGCCTTGCGAGCCAACGGCAAGGTCGGCTCGTCGCTTCAAGCCAACGTCACGCTGACCGCGCCCGCAGGCGATCACGCGCTGCTGGCGAGCCTTGAAGACGACCTGAAATTCGTCTTCATCACGTCTGCTATGGAATTGATGGCAGGAAACGACCTGCTGGTGAGCGCAAACGCCTCGAAAGATGCCAAATGCGAGCGCTGCTGGCACTACCGGGCCGACGTCGGCGCCGATGCGGAGCACTCCACCATCTGCGGCCGCTGCGTGACCAACCTGTTTGGCGCGGGCGAAACCCGGCGCTTCGCCTGATGGCCGCGCCGCGCACGGGCAGGCTGCTCGGCTGGCTGGCGCTGGCACTCGTCGTCTTCGCGCTCGACCAGTGGACCAAGTGGCTGATCCTCGGCCACTTCCGATATGGCGATTCGACCTACGTGCTGCCGTTTTTCGACATCGTGCGCGCCCACAACACCGGGGCCGCGTTCTCGTTTTTGGCGGGCGCCGCGGGCTGGCAGCGCTGGTTCTTCACGGTGATCGGCATCGCGGCGGCGCTGTTCATCGTCTGGCTGCTGCGCTCGCACTCCGGCCAGAGGCTGTTCTCGTTCGCGCTTTCGCTGCTGCTCGGCGGCGCGATCGGCAACGTGGTGGACCGACTGATGCACGGCTACGTGGTCGACTTCCTGCACTTTCACTGGCAGGGCTGGAGCTTTCCAGCGTTCAACGTGGCCGACAGCGCCATCACCGTTGGCGCCGTCTGCCTGATCTGGGACGAGCTGCGGAGAGTGCGCAAGGCGAAAGTCAAAAGCGCATGAACACCCGCCGCAGGACCATCGCGCATGCCGCCGCATGGCTTTCGCTGCTCGTCGCGCCGGTCGCCTCGGCCCAGTTCCGGCCGATCGACTACACCATCACGCTGACCCAGTTGACGATGCAGGTGGCCAAGCGCTTCCCCTACACGCAGCAGGTCGCCGGCGATCTGGTGCAGCTCCAGTTGTCGAACCCGCGTCTGAAGCTCTTGCCCGACGCGAACCGCGTTGCCACGAATCTCGATTTGAAGCTGGTCGCGCAGGTGCTCGGCGCCGGCACGGTCGGCGCGCTCGGCATCGACTACGGTCTGCGCTACGAACCGGCCGACCGCACCATCCGCATGACCAACGCCAAGGTGCGCTCGGTCCGGCTCGACGGCGTTCCGGCCCAATACCAGAGCTGGCTCGATCGCAACGCGCCGCGCCTTGCGGAAAACCTGCTGGAGGGCTACGTGCTCCACCAGGTAGGCGAACGCGAGCTCGCGATGGTCGCGGCCATGGGCTACGAGCCGGGCAGCTTCAAGGTCACGGCCGACGGGCTCAAGGTGACCATGAACCCGAAGCAGCCCTGAAGTGCCGCACGCTGCCTCGCCTCACCTCACCTCACCCGCCCCGGCTTGATCCGCTTCGATCCGACCCGCGCCATGGTTCATGCCATTTTTCGGAACAAAATCTGCCTTCGCCGCTCGTCCGCTGGACGTTTATAGCTACCGTTTTCGTAGCAATTCCGTAGACTGACAGCCCCACATGACCCAACTGCTGAACCTGCTCGCCGCCATTGCGCTGCTGGTCTGGGGCACGAACCTGGTGCGCACCGGGGTGCTGCGGGTTTACGGCGCGCAACTGCGACTTCTGCTGGCGCGCAGCATGGGCAACCGCTTCACCGCTGCGGCGGCCGGCATGGGCGTGACGGCGCTGGTTCAGTCGAGCAACTCCACCACCTTGATGCTCTCCGCGTTCGTCGGCCAAGGACTGGTCGCGCTGCCGATCGCGCTGGCGGCGCTGCTGGGCGCCGACCTTGGCGGGCCGCTTATCGCAATCTTGCTGTCGCTGGACCTGCCGGCGTTCTCGCCGCTAGCGCTCGTGGTCGGCGTGCTTTTGTTTTTCTCTCGGCCGGACACCACGCTCGGCCGGGTCGGGCGCATCCTGATCGGCCTTGGCTTGATGTTGCTCGCGCTCAAGTTGATCGGCACCGCCACCACCGTGATCACCAGCGCGCCTGATGTCCGCGCGCTGCTTGCCACGCTCACCAGCGTGCGCCTGGTGGAAATCATCGTGGGCGCGGTGCTCGCGCTGCTTTCGTCTTCGAGCCTGGCCATCGTGCTGCTCGCGGCCACCTTGGCCGCCAGCGGCGCGGTGCCGCTGCTGGTAGCCCTCGGACTGGTGCTCGGCGCCAGCCTGGCCAGCGGCATATTGGCCGTGCTCGGCACCTGGAATGCGCCGCCCGAGGTGCGGCAGGTGCCGATGGGGCATCTGGCGTTCAAGGCAATCGGGGTGGCTGCGGCGGCACCATTCACCGGTCTGTTCGCGAGTCACGCGCCGCCGCTGGTTGGCAGCCCGCTGACCACGGTCGTGCTGT
>JBDTRV010000291.1:0-4352 GCA_039931475.1 Burkholderiales bacterium
TGCTCGGCTGGCCGCTCGAATGGAGCGAGATCATCATCATCTTCGTGCCGATCTTTTTGCCGCTGCTAGAACACTTCCACGTCGATCCGATCTTCTTCGGTATCCTCGTCGCGCTCAATCTGCAGACGTCGTTTTTGACGCCACCGATGGCGATGTCGGCCTACTACCTCAAGGGCGTCGCGCCGCCGAACGTGCTGCTGTCGACCATCTTCAAAGGCTGCCTTCCGTTCCTCTCGATGGTGTTCGTCGCCATGGCCGCGATCTATATCTTCCCAGCGCTCGTGAACTGGCTGCCGGAAGTCCTCTACAGCCGATAACCCGCCGAACCAATGAACGCCGATGCTTCGACTGCCACCTTCGCCGCACTAAGCGCGACCGAAGCGCGGGCGCGGATGGTTCGCGGCGAGTTTTCAGCGGTCGACTACGCTCGTGCGCTGCTGTCGCGAGTAGACGAAGTGGACGAACAGGTGCAGGCCTGGGCCCATCTGGACCGCGCCCATCTGCTCGCGCAAGCCGAGGCCGCCGATGAGGCCCATTCCGCCGGCGCGCCGGATGGCGCACTTTTTGGGTTGCCGGTGGGCCTGAAAGACATCATCGACACCGCCGACATGCCGACCGAGGACGGCACCGCGCTGCACGCGGGCCGCAGACCGGCGGAAGACGCGCAACTCGTGCGTCGGCTGCGTGCGGCCGGTGGCCTGGTGATGGGCAAGACCGTGACCACCGAGCTTGCCACCTACGAGCCCGGCAAGACGCGCAACCCGCACCACCCCGATCACACGCCCGGCGGCTCCTCCAGCGGCTCGGCGGCTGCGGTTGCAGCCGGCATGACGCCGTTGGCCGTTGGCACTCAGACCAACGGCTCGGTGATTCGCCCCGCGTCGTTCTGCGGCGTCTATGGTTTCAAGCCGAGCGCCGGCCTGATCGGCCGCACCGGGGTGCTCACGCAGTCGCCGCCGCTCGATGCGGTCGGCGTGTTCGGCCGCACCTTGGACGACGTGGCGCTGCTCGCGCAAACGCTGGCCGGTCACGATCCGAAAGATCCGCTGAGCCGGCTTTCGGCCGCGCCGCGGCTGGTCGACATGGTCGCTGCCGAGCCGCCGTTCCCGCCCTCGCTGGCCTGGGTCGAAACGCCGTTCTGGGACCGGGTCGAGCCCGATGCGAAGGCCGCTTTTGGCGAACTGGTCGAACTGCTGGCTGATCGCATCGCGCCATTTCATCTGCCGGCCAGCGCGGCCGAAGCGGTGGGCTGGCATAAAACGGTGATGGAGGCCGACATCGCCGGCTCGTTCGCGCTCGAATACGAACGCGGCCGGGACCAGCTCTCGGCTTTGCTGGCGAGCCAGATCGAGCGCGGGCGCGCGGTCAGCGCCGTGGCTTACCGCGAAGCGCTGGCGCGGGTGCCGATCCTTTTGGCCGGCTTCGAGCCGCTGTTCGAACATTTCGACGCGCTCGTCACGCCAGCGGCGCTCGGAACCGCCCCGCACGGCCTGGCCAGCACCGGCGACCCGCTCATGTGCACTTTGTGGACTTTCCTCGGCATGCCGTGCATCAGCTTGCCGCTGCTCTGCGGCGAGAACGGCCTGCCGATTGGCGTGCAGCTTGTCGGCCGCCGCGGCGACGATGCGCGCTTGCTGCGCACCGCACGCTGGCTAGTGCAAACGGTGCAAGCCGCGTCATCATGAAAACGACTTCGAGAGCCAAGCGATGAAACTGCTGTTCGGCCTGATCGGCGCGGTCATGATGATCGCGTTCCTCGCAAGCTTCGTCATCAAGATCCAGGAAGTGGCGATGATCGTCGTCGTGCTGGTCGGCGTCGTAATGATGCTCGTTGACCTCTGGCCTGCGCGCAACGAGCCGGATACCTGAGACCAAGGCCGGCCGGCTGGGCCCGCCTTTTTGCGACCCCGGGAGTCTGCCCGACGTCCGCGCGCATCGGTCGGAACGCGATTTCAGTCAATAAAAAGCCCTTCCGAGCGCGTCCAGTGGTCACGATGAGCTATATATTAGATAGCGCTCCCAAGGCCGACTGCTGCCCCGGTTGCTAGCCGCCTGCCGCCGCCGAGCGGATCCGATCCACGTCGAGCGGCGTCACCTGTGCGGCCGCATTGCCCCAGGCGCCGCGGATGTAGGTCAACACCGCCGCGACTTCGTCGTTGGTCAAGGTCAGCACGTAGGGCGGCATGCCGAACGGACGCGGGTTGCCTGCGGTCGCGGGCGGAAAACCGCCTTTGAGCACGACCTGCACCAGGTTGGTCGGGTCATGCATGGTGACGGCGCGGTTGCCGGCCAGCGGCGGATACGCGTCCGGCACGCCCAGCCCTTGCTTGCCGTGGCACTTGACGCAGTAGTCGTCGTAGATTTTAGCCCCAGCCGCCGCGCGGCGCGTGCCGGTGGCGGACGTTACCGGTGACGGTTCGGGATCCGCGGGTTGTTCTAGCGACTGCAAATAAGTCGCCATGGCGCCAAGATCGGCTTCGCTCAGATGCTGCGTGCTGTGCTGCACCACCTCGGCCATAGGCCCCAACGCCACCGCGCCCGGCGCCATGCCGGTCTTCATCAGTTGCACGAAGGCGCGCGCGTTGCCGTCGTTGGTAACGCCGGCGGCTTGCGGCAAAGCAAGCGACGGCGCCACCCAGTTCTGTTCGGGAATCGGCGTGCCGGCCAGATGCAGCGGCTTGCGCGGGCCGCCAAGCGCATCGCGCGGCGTGTGGCAGGCGGCGCAATGGCCGAGGCCGCGCACGAGATAGGCGCCGCGATTCCATTCGGCCGAGCGCTCCCGATCGGGTGCGAATTCGCCCGGCTCGAAATACAGCGCCCGCCAGACCGCCAGCGCGGTTTGCGTGTTGTAGGGCCAGCGCAACCGGTGCGGCGTAGCTCCGAGAGCGGTCGGCGGCAAGCTCTTGAGCCAGGCAAACAGTGCGTCCGAGTCCTCCCGAGTGACCAGCGTGAAGTCAGGATACGGAAACGCGGGGTAGAGCAGCCTGCCGTCTTTCGAGCGGCCGTGGTGCAGCGCACGCCAGAAATCGGCCGGGCTCCAGCCGCCGAGACCGGTTTTAGCATCGGGCGTGAGATTGGTCGAAAAGATGGTGCCGAACGGCGTGTCGATGCCGCGCCCGCCGGCGTAGGGCGCGCCGCCGCGCGCCGTGTGGCAGTTCATGCAGTTACCGGCGCGCGCGAGATAGGCGCCGCGTTCGATCTGCTCGGTGGTGGCAGGTGGTGCGGTGGCGGCAGGCGCCAGATTGCTGTCGCCGCGTGGATTCAAGGCCCACGGCAGCGCCCAGGCGAGTGCTACCAGAACGCCCGCCGCCATCACGATCAGCGCCGCGCCGCGCCGCCAACGCCGTGGCCCGCGACTCATGGCAAAGCGGTCTTTTGCACCGACACGCTGCCGCATTCGAGCGGCATCGGCTGCGCCGGCGCGGCGGCGGGATGAGTGTCGGCGGAAAGCGCGCGAGACGACAGCCAGCTTGCCACCGCGGTGATGTCCTCGGGCTTCAAGCGCTTGGCGATGGTGGCCATGCAGTCCGGCGCATGCGCGCGGCGCTCGCCGGCGCGCCAGGCGCCGAGCTGCGCGTTCAGATAGTCGAGCGGCAGGCCGAGCAGGCCGGGCACCGCGGGTTGCACGCCGGTGAGCGCGTCGCCGTGGCACTGCACGCACGCGGGAATGTCGATCGCCTTGTCGCCATGCCGTGCCAGCGTTTCGCCGCGTTCGAGGAGGGCCTGCGATGTGCGCGGGGGCGTTGCCGCCGGCGGCGGATAGGGTAGATCGAGCGCGGCAAAGTAACTGGCGATCTCCAGCAGATAGGCGTCGGAAAGCGGATCGACCATGTGCTGCATCAGCCCGTAGTGGCGCCGGCCTTCGCGAAAATTCAGCAACTGGTGGTACAGGTAGCCGGCGGGCTTGCCGGCGATGCGCGGATAGAACCCATCGGGCGCGGCGCGGCCTTGTTTGCCGTGGCAGGCGGTGCAGGCGCGCGTGCGCTCGGCCATGCTGTCCTCGAACGGAGGTGCCGCGGCGCCCGTGGCGGCCGCTGAAGCGATCATGGCGGCAAGCAGCAATCGGGCAAAAGCGGTGCGAGTGAAACGGAGGCGATCGAGCATTGGGTCGTCATCATGCCGCAGCGCCGCCGGCTGTGATAAGTTTGCAGTCTTTGCTGCTTGCCCTTGCCGCATGAACCTGTTGCGCAGATGAACCCTACGTATACCGAAATGATCGACGGCAGACCGGTGCTCGCGCTGTTTGATCATCGGCTCGAGCCGGATGACGAGGACGACGCGTCCGCAACCGGCCCAGCCGTGGCGGCCGGCGCTGCGGCGGCGGGCGGCGAGGCAGTTCGAGCGCGGCGCGG
>JBDTRV010000292.1:0-4346 GCA_039931475.1 Burkholderiales bacterium
TCCGCCACGCTCCGTGCATCGCCCGAACGCGAGTTCGGGTCGCGCACCGGCTTGACGACCGACTTGACGCTCCCCGGCACAATCTTCGCGCCGAAGTCGCGCATCATGCTTTGCACGAAGGGGTCGGCAAGGATCACTTGCTCGGCATCGCGCTGCGCCTGTTCAGCTGCCTGGGCGTTGCGGCGCGCCGGGCTATCCGCGACCGGGCCGACCTCGACCTCGAGGCTCACGCCGTGGCCGGCCGCTGCCAGCGCCTGCGTCAGCCGCTCGCGCACCGCAGGTTGGGACAGCGCCTGGCTTTCCACCCGCAGCCGCCAGCGCTCGCCTTCCCGGCCGATCAATTGCGATTGCAACGCAAGCTCGCGTACCAGCGCCGAGACCGCGTCGGCCGCGATCAGCCGCTGCACGGTGGCATGCCAGAAATCGCCGTCGCCGGCGTTGGCTGCGAACGGCGGCGAGACCATTGGCGCGGGTTGCGGCGGATCGGGTTCGGCCGCTGCGCCGGCTGCCGGAGCGGGTTGGGCGGGCGGCTCCGGCGCAATTGGCAAGACCGGCGGGGCGGCCGCTCCGGACGCAGCACGCGAATCAGGCGCGGCATTGCCATCGGCCGCATCTAGAACGTCCAGCGCGTCGGGCCTGACAACTGCATCGGAACCGGGCAGCGCAGCAGGGGCTTGAGGCGTGGTGCGCGGCGCAGCCAATGGCTTCGCTGCACCCGCCCGAGCGTCATCCGCCGTTTTTTTTTCCGCCGATGCCGCTTTCGTCGACTGTTGCGCCGCCGCAGTCGGCGGCTTGAACGCGAGCAACCGCAGCAGCACCATGGTCATGCCCGAATACTCGTCGGGTGCCAGCCCCAGTTCGGCGCGGCCGTGCAGGCAGATGCTGTAGAGCAATTGGGTTTCGTCGCGCGGCATCAACGCCGCAAGGCGCTCGATTTGCGCGGCGTCGGGATCGGTGGCTGCGTCTGCCTGTGACTCGGCGTCGGGCAGCGCCTGCAGCACCGCCATACGGGCCAGCATCTCGCTCATGTCTTCGAGCGTGGCTGAGGCGGACAGGCCGTGCAGCCGCAATGCCTGCGCCACCTCGATCACAACCTTGCCGTCGCCCTGCCCGAGCGCCTCGATCAGGCGCGCCCCGTGGCTGCGATCGACGCTGCCAAGCATCTGCCGCACGGCCGCTTCTTCCAGCTTGCCGGCGCCGAACGCGATCGCCTGATCGGTCAGGCTCAGCGCATCGCGCATCGAGCCGCGAGCGGCGCGCGCGATCAGGCGCAGCGCCTGCGTTTCGGCGTCAACGCTTTCACTGGCCAGCACCCCGGTCAGGTGCGAGAGCACCGTCTCGGGCGCCATCGGCCGCAGGTTGAACTGCAGGCAGCGCGACAGCACGGTGACCGGCACTTTCTGCGGATCGGTCGTGGCAAGCACGAACTTGAGGTATTCGGGCGGCTCCTCCAGGGTTTTGAGCATCGCGTTGAACGCATGCCCGGTCAGCATGTGTACTTCGTCGATCATGAACACCTTGAAGCGCCCCTGCACCGGCTTGTAGACCGCCTGCTCGAGCAGCGACTGCACCTCGTCCACGCCGCGGTTCGATGCAGCGTCCAGCTCGGTGTAGTCGACGAAGCGGCCCGCATCGATCGCGCTGCAGGCGTCGCACACGCCGCACGGCTCGTCGGTGATGCCGCCGGTGCCATCCGGCCCCTGGCAGTTCAGCGATTTGGCCAGGATGCGCGAAACGGTGGTCTTGCCGACGCCGCGGGTGCCGGTGAACAGGTACGCATGGTGCAGCCGGCCCGTTTTGAGCGCGTTGGCCAGCGCCTGCACGACGTGCTCCTGGCCGACCAGTTGGGCGAAGTTTTTCGGACGGTACTTGCGCGCCAGAACCAGGTAGGACATCGCTTCATTTTACGGTTGGGCCGCGCTCAAAAACTCCCGCGTGCGCGCGAACACCTCGGCCCGATTCAGTTCCAGCGCGATGCAATGCGTGCCGCCGCGGAGCACTTCAAGCCGCTTGTACGCGGCCGATTCGAGCTGCGAATACAGCGCCAGCACCATCGGAATCGGCGTGTCCACGTCCCATTCGGCCACCAGCACCAGGGTCGGCGCGGTGATGTCTTGCGGCCGGTAGGTCGGCTTGCCAACGGCCCAGTAGTCCGATCCGTCGGCCAGCACACCGTTGGGCGCGCGCACCACGTGCGGCGGCGGGCCACGGCCTTCGGGGTCGAGCGCGGCAATCGAATTCCACCAGCGCTCGAACTCGGCCATTGGCAGCAGCTGCTCGGCCCGCTCGCGATCTAGCCCGCGCGCCCAGCGCTCGCGCGCGTACTGGCGGGTGACGCTGCGATAGGTGCCGAGAAAATCCTGCACGCCGAAGTTCATGAACGGCGTGGCCGACATCAGAAAGCGCGACATCAGCGTCGCCGGGTCGCTCGGGTTGACCCAGACCGGTCCGAGCAGCACCAGCCGGCGCACCCGGCCTGCCTCTTCGGCCGCAAAACCGCCGGCGATGTTCGCGCCCCAGGACCAGCCGATCAGATCGACCTGACTGGCGCCGCTTTGCCCGCACACGAATCCGACCACCGCCTGCAAGTCGCAAATAGCGTCTGCGGTGCGAGCGATCGGTTGCTCGCGCCCGGTGTGGTCTCGCTCGGGCGCTGGCCGGGTGGAGCGGCCGTAGCCGCGAATATCGAACACCCAGGCGTCGAAGCCGCCTTGCGCTATGTCGTCGAGCCAGGAGCCGCCGCCGAACATGGGGCTGTCGCACATCACGCTGCCCGGATAGGTCGCGCCGTGGATGAAGATCACTGGCCCGCGCCGGGTCGGTTTGCCGGGCGCGGCGCAGCGCTTGTTGCGCACGAACAGCTCGATCCCCGTTGCGCCGCCGGCAATGCGGAATTCAGTGGTCGTGATGCTGGGCGCGCTTTTGCGACGAGGCGCGGCCGATGCACCGGCCCTTTGACTCGCTCCCGATCGATTGCTGGAAACCATCGACCCGACGTTAGCGCAGATTGGCTTGACTTTCCATGACCTGGAATAAGCGCCGTCTGACCCGCCGCGGGCGCGGTTAACATGCCTTTCGAAACCGCTATTTGTAACCAGTCGCCGCAACGCGCAAACCGGCGGCGGCCCGCCAGAGGAGACCAGATTCATGACAAAACCCATCCTTCGCCGCACCGCCTCGATCGCGTTGGGCACCCTGTGCGCCTTTGGCGCGCTGGTCGGTTTCTACGCCGCCGCTCAAACCCAAGCCAAGACGAAAGCCGCCAACTGGCCGACCAAGACCGTGCGCATCCTGGTCGGCTTTCCGGGCGGCTCCACGCCGGACCTGGTCGCGCGCGCGCTCGCCGAGCCACTGTCGCAGGCGCTCGGCCAGCCGGTGATCGTGGAGAACAAGCCCGGCGCTGGCGGCAACATCGCGGCCGACCAAGTGGCCAAGGCGACCGACGACCACACCATCGGCGTGCTGATCAACGGCAACATGACGATCGCCAAAATCCTCAATGCGAAGGTGCCGTACGACCCGCTGAAGGACCTGGCGCCGATCAGCCTGATCGCCACCGCGCCGCTGGTGCTCACCGCGCCGGCCGATGCGCCCGGCAAAACGGCGGCGGAATGGTTCGTCGCCGCACGCAACGCGGGCGACAAGTGGAGCTACGCCAGTCCCGGCGTCGGCACGGTCGGACACCTTGGCATGGAGCTGCTCAAGCTCAAGACCGGGATCAACCCGGTGCACGTCCCCTACCCCGGCAATCCGCAGGTGATCGCCGCGATGATCGGCGGCCAGATCCAGCTCGCGCTGCTGCCGCCGGGCCTGGCGGCGCCGCAAATCGCGGCCGGCAAGCTCAAGGCGATCGGCGTGACCTCGGCCGGCCGCAGCGCGCTCGCGCCGGGTGTGCCGAGCCTGGCCGATGCCGGCGTCAAAGGCTATGAACTTGAAATCTGGACTGCCGCGGCCGCGCCCGCGTCCATGCCCAAACCGATCGTCGCCGCGCTGTCAACGCTGATCAGCGAGATCGCGCGCACGCCGGAGATGCGGCAAAAGTTGCTGGCCCAAGGCTGGACAGTGGCCGGCACCTCGGCCGAGGGCTTGGCGCTGCGCATCAAGAACGACACCCGCGTGCTCGGCGGAGTGATTGCGATGCGGGGGATTTCTACACAGTAGCCGCTGGCGGTCCGCAAACCTGTCGCGGCGCGGACTTCCCTGGAATTGGGTGGCTGCCAACGTCAGGCTCATTTGCAGGAGGCAAGAAAAAGCCCGGCAAAGTGCGTGAACACTTTGCCGGGCGATGATCTGGTGCCGATGGCCGGAATCGAACTGGCGACCTACGCGTTACGAGTGCGTTGCTC
>JBDTRV010000293.1:0-4339 GCA_039931475.1 Burkholderiales bacterium
GCAGGGCCGCCGCCGATGCACAGAATGTTCATGCATCGATAGTTTAGACTTCAACAAATAGCTGTCAAGAGCTTTCAAGTCGTTGTGACGCAGGGAGTTTGCCGACCCGTCGGCGGATACCGGTTGCAGGCGCCGCCACATTCGAGCGGCAACCGGTCGCTTGGTCGACGGGGCAGCGAGCGGGTCGCCCGCCGGGACGATGCAAAATGACACCGTTCAACTAAAAAAACGTGGAGCGAACCCTTGATCTACAAATTCAAATCACGCGCCACCGGCGACCTCATCATGCTGGAGGCCGACGGCCGACAGATGCTTGAGATCATCGGTAAACACGCCGGACCCCAGGGCATCATCCTGCCCGACGAAATGGAAGAGGCCGTCACGAAACTGCGCGCCGCGATCGACCGCGCCGAAAAGCAACCGCCGGCCGAAGCCGCCCCCAAACCACCGCGAACCGACGGCTATGGCGAGGTGCCGGCCGAACGCGACGTCACCTTGCGCCAGCGCGCGGTGCCGTTCATCGACATGCTTCATGAGTGCAAGGCGGCAGGCAAGGAGATTGTCTGGGGGGTTTGAGGGGGTGGCGGCGCCACATTAGGAAGGTGATGAGATGACCACTGTCGAGATGAACTTGCCCGATGACCTGGTCGATCAAGCCGCGAATGCTGGCTTGCTTTCGGCCGAGGCCATTGAGGCGATGCTGCGCGAACAGTTGCGCCGCACAGCAGGCCAAGCGCTGAAAGCCAACTGGCGGCGCGCGCCACAGGCGCCGATCACACCGGCACTCGAGCAGGAAATCGTCGATGCGGTGCGCGAGGTCCGCGCCGCTCGCTCGAGCATGGCTGATGGCGGAGTCGGCCCGACCGCCGCTTCGACTTCTACTCGACACGAACGTCGTCGTTGCCGGTCTGCTATGGAGCGGACCACCAAGGCGATTGATCGATCTGGCGATTGAAGGTCATGCGCTGGAGCTGTTCAGCAGCCCTGCCTTGATTGCCGAACTGGCGCATACGCTGGCCTATCCCAGGTTTGCCGCGCGCATTGAACAATTCGGCACCAGCTCCGAGGCCTTGGTCGCCCAATACTTGGCGCTGGTGTCATTGGTCACGCCCGCCAGCGTTCCGCCGGTGGTAGCCGGCGACAGCGATGACGATCAGGTCATAGCTGCCGCCGTGACTGCGCGCGTTGAACTTATCGTCACCGGTGATCGCAGGCATCTGCTGCCGATCGGATCGCATGGCGGGATTGCGATCGTCACGGCGCGGGAATGCTCGGATCGAGTCGGTTCAGGGTCCGGCGACTGATGATCCAAATGCGGACATGCGGTTCCATAATCCACTGACGCTGACGGGCTTGGGATCCAATCGGTTGCGGGGCGTGGGGCGCCTTCGCGGGTCGAACCGTGAAGCGTTCGTCGTTGCGCTCCGCGCGAAACTCAGCTACGGGGCATCGAGCCCCTTCGCTTCGCCGGCCGCTGCGCTGGTCGATCCCCGCTTCGCGGGGGCCCTCGCCCCTCGCTCCGCGTCCTAATCCACCTTCGCCCCCGAAGCCTTCACCACCTCAGCCCATTTCTTGTGCTCCGCATCGATGTGCTTGGCAAACTCGGCCGGGGTGATGCCGCCTGGGATTGCGCCTTGGGCTTCCAGCTTTTCCTTGACGGCGGGCGATGCCAGCGCTTTGGCCGACTCCTGCTGCAGACGGTTCACGATGTCCGCCGGCGTCCCGGCTGGCGCTAGCAGGCCGAACCATGAACTGGCTTCATAGCCTTTGAGCACCGGGCCGCCGGCTTCTTCGATGGTCGGCACATCTGGGAGCGCGGCCGAGCGCTTGCTGCTGGTGACGGCCAGCGCCTTGAGCTTGCCGGCCTTGATCTGCTGCAGCGCCGAAGGCAGGTTGTCGAACATCACATCCATCGTGCCGCCGACCATGTCCATCAGCGCGGGCCCGGAGCCTTTGTACGGCGAGTGGACCATCTTGGTGCCGGTCATGCTCTGAAACAGCTCCCCCGCGAGATGGATCGACGTGCCGTTGCCGCTGGACGCCATGTTGAGCTTGCCCGGATTCGCCTTGGCGTACTTGATCAGATCCTGCACGCTGGCGATGCCCCACTCCTTCGCCTTCTCGGTCTGCATCACAAGCACATTGGGCACCGCTGCCACCAGCGTGATCGGCGCGAAGTCCTTGATCGGGTCGAAGCTGAGCTTCGGATACAACGCGCGGTTGATGCCGTGCGTGCCGACGGTGCCCATGAGCAGGGTGTAGCCGTCGGGCTGCGACTTGGCGACCAGATCGGCGCCGATGTTGCCGCCTGCGCCGGGCTTGTTGTCGACGATGAACGATTGGCCGAATGCCTTGCCCAGTTCCGGCGCCATCGCACGCGCCAGCAAGTCTGTGGTGCCGCCGGCTGCGAACGGGACGACGATCTTGACCGGCTTGGCGGGCCATTTGTTTTGTGCATGGGCGATCGTGCTTGCTATTACTCCGATAGCTAACAACGAAGCACTGGCGAGCGCGGATCGGCGATTCACATCAATATGCAAGTTCATGTGGGTGTCCTTTGTCGAATGGTTGTCACGCCGGGCGACGAAGGAAGCGCTCAGGAACCTTGCGCCCTCGTGCCACGAATCATGACTCTAATCGAACGAGTCTTGCAGGCCGCTTTCTGCGTATCGTTTCCTAAGCGCCGAGGCAATGCAGGAACAGCACCTGGGGGCGGCACGCGAGCGGCACCGCAGCAGCGCTATGGCGCCGCCGGGTGCGCTCGGGGTGCGCTCGGGGTGCGCTCAGGTGCGCTCGAGGCGGCGCTGGGTGGCCGCCGAGAAGGCCGCCTCTGCCGGATGGCGCCGATCGCCCCGGCGCGACCCGATCAGCGATGCGATCGCGCCCAGCGCACGATGTCAGCCGCGCCCATGGCGCCGGCCTGGCGCGCGACTTCGCGGCCGCCATTGAACAGCGCGAGGGTCGGGATGCTGCGGATGTTCAATCGGGCGCCAAGTTCGCGCGCCTGCTCGGTGTCGACCTTGGCAAGCCGCATCTGTGGCTCCAGCTCACGGGCGGCCTGCTCGAACGCGGGCGCCATTTGCCGGCACGGGCCGCACCAGGGCGCCCAGAAATCCACCAGCAACGGGATCTGATTGCGATGCAGGTGCCGCTCGAACGCGGCTTCGTCCAGCACGGCCGGGTGGCCGTCGAACAGCGGTTTGCCGCACTTGCCGCAATCGGGCGCGTTGCTGAGGTGTTCAGCGCCGACCCGGTTGGTCGTGTGGCAGTGTGGGCAGACGACGTGCAATGGGTCGGACATGGCGCGCTCGCTAGGTTGGGGCTCAGGGCTGGGGTTTCGGGGTTCAGGGCTGGGGCTCAGGCGCCCCTGCGGAGCCGGGCCGTCGCGACGGAGCCGAGTCCCGCGCGCGGCGCCGCGCCGCATCGACGCAAGCGCGGGCCGACTGCTCCGCCGCCAGCGCGGCATCGAGCGGCGAGCGGCACAAACCGGCATGCGCGTAGTGCATGTTCTCGTACAGCTCGGCCGCGGCCGGACTCACCGCGAGCAACGCCTGAACCGCGTCGGCGTCGGCGGTCGGCCCGATCTCCTTTGCAAGCCGGAGGGCGACGTCGCGGTACTGCGCGCCGTCGGGCGCACGCGGGCTTCGGTCCAGCCGCTCAAACAACTGCGCGAGCAGCGCGAGGTGGGCAGGGATGGCGTGGGTGGTGGTTTTCATGCGGCAAAGGTGTGGGCCGGAGAACGCCGTTTCAATAGCCGCGAAGGCGCGGCTGCGCAGTGCGGGAATGTGCCGCGCGGCCGCGCCGTACCGTGAACTCTTGTACAAACGCAGCAGCGCCCCAACTGAGTAAGGTCCGGCCGAGCCGGCCCGATCGCCCAGAACCTGGCGGGCGGGCGACTTCTGATTTTTCATCTTCGAGGAGATTTGTTCATGACCGATTCATCCGTGATCAAGCGCAACAACCAAAGCATCTGGATGCGCGGAGTGTTCATGCTGGTGATGGCGCTCGCGTTCCAGCTCGCGGTAAGCCTGCTTGCGCTGGTCGCGATTGCCCAGTTCATCGTCACCGCCGCGAGCGACGAGCCGAACGAACGCCTGAAGAGTCTGGGCCACATGCTCGGGCAGTACTTGCGCCAGATCGCCGACTACGAAACGTTCGCGAGCGATGACGCCCCGTTTCCGTTCAGCGATTGGCCAACGTCGCGCTAACGACCCGCCGGTCCGCCGGTTACTATTGTTTAAATAGCATAAAACGCCCGCTGGGCGAGCGGCGGAGGGGTATTCGCCTCGAAAATCCAGCACCGGTCAGGACCGGCTCGCTTCTTGCGGGTCGCCCGCCG
>JBDTRV010000294.1:0-4326 GCA_039931475.1 Burkholderiales bacterium
TGCCGCCCGGCTTCAAGATCGAGCTGTATGCGGTGGTGCCCGACGCGCGCTCGATCGCGGTGGCGCCCAACACCAATATGATGTTCGTCGGCACGCGCAAAACCCAGGTCTACGCCGTGACCAACCGCAACAACGGGCCGGCCGCGACCGAGGTGAAGGAATTCGCGCCGTCGCTCAAGTTCCGCAATCCGAACGCGGTCTGCTGGAGCCGGGACGGCTTTCTGATGGTGGTCGAAAGCAACCGCGTGCTGACCTTTCCCGGCGCCGAATTCTTCTACGAAGGCGCGGACGTGGCCGTGGGCGAAGTGGTGCCGCAGGGCCAGTTGATTCCGCCCGAGGAAGAGTCGTTCAACCACAGCGGACGCGTGTGCCGCGTCAGCCCGGACGGGAAGCTCTACATCACGCTCGGCCAGCCGTTCAATGTGCCGCCGAGAGACAAGCTCGAGCTGTACAACAAGGTCGGCATTGGCGGCATCGTGCGCATGGATCGCGACGGCAAGAATCGCGAGGTCTACGCCACTGGCATCCGCAACTCGGTCGGCATGGACTTCAACCCGAAGGACAAGTCGCTCTGGTTCACCGACAACCAGACCGACGGCATGGGCGACGACATCCCCAAGGGCGAAATCAACCGCTCAACGCAGGCCGGCCAGTTCTTCGGCTACCCGTACATCGTGAGCGAAACCCGCATCACCGAGCACGGCTACGACAAAGACAAGATTCCCGATGGCGCGGTGTCGCCGCAGATCATGACGATTGCGCACGCGGCGGATCTGGGCATGGTGTTCTCCACCGGCAAGCAGTTTCCCGAGCAATACCGCGGTGGCTTTTTCGTGGCGCAGCACGGTTCCTGGAACCGCACCACACCGGTGGGCGCGCAGGTTCTGTACGTGACCTTGAAGGAAGACGGAACGGCTGACAAGGCCGAGGTGTTCGCTTCGGGCTGGCTCGATGAGTCGACCGGCACCTACATCGGCCGCCCGGTCGACGTGGCCGTGGCCAAGGACGGCGCGCTGTTCGTCTCCGACGACTATGCGGGTGCCATCTACCGCATCACCTACCCGGGTCAGTGATGCGGATACGCGCCGCGTGGATGCTGATGGGCGCGTGCTGCGTCGCCGCGTCGGCTGCCCCGGCGATTGCGGCAGACACGGCGACCGGTCGGCAAAAAGCGGCTGCCTGCGCGGTCTGCCACGGGCCGCTGGGCCTGTCGGTGACGCCCGATGCGCCGAACCTCGCTGGCCAGCCAGCCATGTACGTCGCCGAGCAGTTGAAGGCTTACAGAAGCGGCAAGCGCGAGCACGAGGTGATGACGTTGATGGCCAAGCCGCTGTCGGATGCCGACATCGACCATCTCGCGGCTTGGTTCGCCTCCCTGAAAATCCAGGTACAGGCGCCGTCCTGATCGCTGTGATGCGGAGCGCGGCGTGTACGTGGCTCCGCGCCGATCTCGAGCGATCGGTTTTTGAAAAACCTTGACCACCGCGCAGTCGCAGTCGCAGTCGCAGCCGCAGCCGCATCGGTGCTGTGCCCGCCAAAAGCGGCGAATGGTATCGAGGCTGATTGACCCGCTCCATCGAAAGTAACAACCATGCGCCTCTTCTTGTGCCGTGCCATCAAGCCGTCGACCCGCTGCGCGATGCGCCGCCCGCTGGCGTTGTTGGCGCTGATCGCTCCGCTTGGCGCGGTCGCCCAGCCGGTAATGCCCGACGGCCCGGCGCCGACGGTCGGCACCTTGCGCGAGGTCATCGTGACCACCCCCCGCGGCAGTGCGCCGTCGTTCCAAGTACCGGCGTCGATCGACCGGGTCGATGGCGAGCAATTGCGCGACGGCAAACTTCAGGTCAACCTGTCCGAGAGCCTGGGCGCGGTGCCCGGCCTGCAGATCCAGAACCGCCAGAACTATGCGCAGGACTTGCAGTTGTCGATCCGCGGTTTCGGCGCTCGCTCCACTTTCGGCGTGCGCGGCGTGCGGCTGTATGTGGACGGAATTCCGGCCACGATGCCTGACGGGCAGGGCCAGACCTCGAACATCGACATCAACTCGGTCGATCGCATCGAGGTGCTGCGCGGCCCGTTCTCGGCGCTGTACGGCAACTCGTCGGGCGGCGTGGTGCAGGTGTTCACCGAACGCGGCGACGGGCCTCCGAAGATCGACTACTCCATCGCCGGCGGCAGCTTCGGCAGCCTGCGCCAGAGCCTGAAAGTCTCGGGATCGAGCGGCGTGGTCGACTATGTGCTGTCGGGCAGCCACTTTCGCACCGACGGTTTCCGCGACCACAGTGCCGCCACGCGCGACATCGTCAACGGCAAGCTCGGCATCAATTTGTCAGACGGCAGTCGGGTCACCGTGATCGTCAACAGTGTGCGGATCGATGCGCAAGACCCGCTCGGCCTCACGGCGGCGCAGCTTGCGGAGAACCGGCGCGGCGCGGCGCTCGCGACGCAGTACGACACGCGCAAGACGGTCGATCAGCAACAGCTCGGCATGCTGTTCGAAAAGCGCATCGACCGGAACAACGACCTCAGAGTCATGGCCTACGGCGGTCAGCGCGAGATCGTGCAGTACCTGTCGGTGCCGCCGGCGGCGCAGCGCAACCCGACGCAGTCCGGTGGCGTGATCGACCTGAACCGCGACTACGCCGGCATCGACGTGCGCTGGACCACGCGGCAGCAACTCGCGGGGCGGCCGTTCGAGCTGGCCGGCGGCTTGGCCTACGAGACCTTGCGCGAGAAGCGGCTCGGCTACGAAAACTTCACCGGCACCGTGGCCGCGCCGACCTTGGGTGTGCAAGGACGCCTGCGGCGCGACGAGCGCAACGATGTGTACAGCCTCGACCCCTACCTGCAGGCCAGTTGGCAGGTGGCGGATCGCTGGACTGTGGAGGCCGGCCTGCGTTACAGCACGGTGCATTTCAAGTCCGAGGATCGCTACGTCGTGGTCGGCAATGGCGACGACAGCGGTTCTGCACAATATAAAAAGCTGTTACCGCTCGTCGCTGTTCGATATGCCGCTACGAAAGACATAGCGCTCTACGCCACCGCAGGTCGCGGCTTCGAAACGCCGACGTTCAACGAACTGTCGTACCGCCCTGGCGGGCTTTCGGGCCTGAACTTCGGCCTGCAACCCTCGGTCAACAACAGCTTCGAGATCGGCGCGAAAGCGCGCATCTCAGGCGGGTTGCTCACGGCTGCGCTGTTCACCACGCGAACCGAGGACGAAATCGTCGTCGACACCAACGTCGGCGGCCGATCGACATTCCAGAACGCGGGCCGCACGCGGCGCAACGGCTTGGAGCTCGGCTGGTTGCACGAAACGCCGGGCTATTGGCGCACCCAGCTTGCCTACACGTTGCTCGACGCGAAGTACCGCGATGCGTTCTGTTCGCCGTCACCGTGCGCGGCCGACAACCGCGTGCCGGCCGGCAACCGGATTCCGGGCATCGCGAAGCAGTCGGCGTTCGCATCGTTCGGCTTGCTGCCGCCGCAAGGCTTTCGCGCAAGCGCCGAAGTGCGAGCGTTGAGCCGCATCCAGGCGAACGACGAGAACAGCGCCGGCGCGCCCGGCTACGCGGTGGTCGGTATCCAGGGCGGCTATCTATTGCGCTGGAACAACTGGCAGTTCAACGCATTCGCGCGAATCGACAATTTGTTCGATCGCGACGTGATCGGCTCGGTCATCGTGAACGAGGGCAACAACCGCTACTTCGAGCCCGCGCCAGGGCGCAACTGGACGGTGGGGTTTGGAGCGATTTACCGGTTTTGATAGCGCTCCATCGAGGCTGGACGAGCGGCGGCTCGGTTTTTGGCCAGTTTTTCGGCATCGCTCGCGGCTTGCCCGCGCGACCCGCGCGTTTTTGCCTCGGGTCCAACGCGAGCTGATCGCTCGCGTCGACCTTCGACGCAAGCCCGCGCTACGCTGTTACCGGCTCGCGCGCTTTGCCCTTGACTGCCGACCGCAGCAGGTCCACTTTGTCCGTCTTCTCCCACGAAAACTCCGGCTCCTCGCGGCCGAAATGGCCGTAGGCAGCGGTTTTCTCGTAGATCGGGCGCAGCAGGTCGAGCATCTGGACGATGCCTTTCGGGCGCAGGTCGAAGTGCTCGCGTACCAGCGCGGCGATCTGCTCGTCGGGGATCACGCCAGTGCCTTCGGTGTAGACGGTGATGTTCATCGGCCGCGCCACGCCGATCGCATACGCGACCTGAATCTGGCATTGGCGCGCAAGACCCGCGGCGACGATGTTCTTTGCAACGTAACGCGCGGCGTAGGCTGCCGAGCGATCGACCTTGGTCGGATCCTTGCCTGAAAACGCACCGCCGCCGTGC
>JBDTRV010000295.1:0-4306 GCA_039931475.1 Burkholderiales bacterium
AGGCCAAAGCAAGAGAATGGTGCAACGCTTATCTGGGCGCGCCGAAGTAGGCTTGCTCAGACGCCTTTTCCATCAAAACTCGAATTCGTGCCCCGCCACGAGCCCCCTGATGTCACGTTTGACATCGTGCGCCGCCAGTGTCGCCGTTCGCAAATCGCCGATCTCCGCCATGATCAAGTCGGTTTGCGAGGGCTTGGTGTGGGTGATGTAGATCGGATAGTCGCGCCCCTCGCCGATGCAGTCAAGCTCGTCGGCCAGCGCCGTGGGCGACAGGTGCCGGCACAGTCGCGCGAGGTCGCGATCGAGGTTGCTGAACGCGGTTTCGATCACCAGCACCTTGACCGGAATCTGGTTCACTCGCGCCCAGAAGGCGGGGTTTCGTTCGGTATCGCCCGAGAAAACCCAGCAGCCGCTTTCCTTCGAGCAGACCGAGTAGCCGACCGCCGGCACCGTGTGCACCGCCGGCAGTGCCTCGATAGTTTTGCCATTGACCTTCACGATCTGCCCGACCAGAATTTCGTCGAAGCTGACCAGCGGCGCCGTCTCGGAAGGGATGCGGCTGAAGTCGGGCCAGATGACGTCGTTGAAGATGTGCTTCTTCAAAGCGCTGATGGTGCCGGCTAGCGCGTGCACGATCAGCGGCTCCTTGCGGTGCCCGGCCACCGCATCGACCATCAACGGCAGCGAGGTGATGTGGTCCAGGTGCGAATGCGTGAGGAAGACGTGCTGCACGGCCGACATTTCGGCCAGGCTCAAATCGCCGACGCCGGTGCCCGCGTCAATAAGCACGTCGTCGTCGATCAAGAACGACGTGGTGCGGCAACCCTTGGCGATGGCTCCTGAGCAGCCCAGCACCCGTACTTTCATGTAGAGAAATCCTTGAATGGATCGGGTGGCGCGCTCTCGGCCATTGCTTGCTCGGCCGCCACCACGAAAGCTTCGAGGTTAGCGGTTGCCAGCGCTTGTCGCCGGCACTATTGCGCGTTTTGGATGCGAGTGAATCGCGGTTTTGAAGCGGAATGTTTCAGCGCTGCTCGAAGCGCATGTCGTTGCCCGCGATGCTGATCACGTCGCCGCTGTGCAAGGTCAATGGCTGGCTTCCAAGCGGCGTGCCGTTCACGGTGGGCGGGTTGCCGCCTTCGACGTGGGCCAGCACATAAACGTTGTTGCGCTGCGTGATTGCCGCGACCGCAATGCCGGGCAGACCGACGGTGGTGAGCGGTTTGGTCAGCGGCAATTCGCGGCCGGCGGCGGCGCCGGAAAGGACCTTGATGGCGGCGCTCGCACCGTGCGGTGCGGAGTCCAAAAGCGGCGCGCTGTGCGAGTCGGCGTGGATCGGCATCGCGCGGCTGTTCCCGCTGCCGGCGGCTTCATGGATGAAGCGGATTTGGTATTTGCCGATCTCGACGATGTCCGCGTGATAAAGCTGCTGCTTCTTGATCGCCCGGCCGTTGACGTAGGTGCCGTTGGTGCTGTCCAGGTCCTCGAGATAAACGTCGGGGCCGACCAGCAGGAAGGCAGCGTGTTCACCGGAGACGGCGAGGTTGTCGACCACGATGTCGTTGTAGGGCCTGCGGCCGAGCGTGGTGCGTTCCTTGGTCAACTGGGTTTCGCGGATGACGACGCCGTCGAGCGACAAGACGATTTTGGGCATGATGGGTTCCTGAAATCTCGAATGTTGGGTGGACTGCAATAAATCAACTTGAACCGTCACGGCCCGAGAAAGCGTGCCACTAGTCCACGACGAGGCGGATTGCCCCCGCTCGCTTGCGCAAGCAAAACGCTGACATTATCGCGGCCGCCATATTCGTTGGCGGCGTTGACGAGCGCATCGGCCTTGCGCGCCAGCGGAGCGGCGCCGGTCAAAATTTCGGCGATTTCCTCGTCACCGACCATGTCGTTCAGGCCGTCCGAGCAGATCAGATACAAATCGCCCGGCTCCGCCTCGAAATCGTGCACCTCGAGCAGCACCGCGTCTTCGACGCCAAGCGCCCGCGTCACCAGGTTGCGGTTGCCGGATTGGGCCGCCTGGCGCGGCGTGATCAGGCCGGCGTCGAGCTGTTCCTGCAGCAGTGAATGATCGCGTGTGAGCAGCGCCAGCGTGCCGCCACGCATGCGGTAGCAGCGCGAGTCGCCCAAATGCCCGATCACCACCGACTGCGGCAGCAACACGGCCACCACCAGGGTCGTGCCCATGCCGGAATAGTCGGGGTTCTGATTGGCGGCGTCGAAAATCACGCGATTGACCTTGTCGACCGCGTCTTCGATGGCGTTTCGTACTTGAGCCGGATCCGGCGCCGGGCCGGCCTGGGATTTCCACGTCGTGAGCGAGTCCAGCACCAGTTCCGTCGCCATCGCACTTGCTACTTCGCCGGCGTTGTAGCCGCCCATGCCGTCGGCCAGCACCGCGATTTGCTGAGTGACATCGAAGACGATGGCGTCTTCGTTGTTCTCGCGTGCGCGGCCCGGATGGGTTTGGGCGTGGAACTCGAAATTCATGGGGTGCGCGCGAGGAAATCGCGCAGCTTTTGGGTACGGCCGTGGTTCAGGGTGGCGATCATAGGGCGCCAGCCGGTCGGCCGCCACCAGCGGCTGAACCATCCGCGCGCCGTAACGATGAATATTGCCCACTCGAGCCGATTGAACGCACAAGGTCCGAGGGCTACGTGCGGAGCATACTCTTGGCGCGCACCGGCTGGGAAGCGAAGTGCGTCAGGCAGTCGCGCGCGCGCCGCGGCTGCGCGCCGCGAGTCCCTTGCCCACGAACACCACAAACAGCGCGCCCGCCACCGCCGCCGCATAGTGCAACCAGGGCTGCGCCGCGAGCGCGTCATGCAGCACGTTGTCGTCCATGATGGTTTCGCCGCCGACCCAGCCGATCAACGCGGCGCCGAGCACGATGATGACCGGGTAGCGCGTCATCATTTTGATCATCAAGGTGCTGCCGAACACCACCAGCGGGATGCTGATCGCCAAGCCCAGCACCAGCAGCGTCGTGCTGCCGCCGGCGGCAGCCGCGACGGCGATCACGTTGTCCAGGCTCATGACGAGGTCGGCGATCAGGATGGTGCGGACCGCTGCAAACAGGCCGCTTTTTTCAGAACCCCCGTGATGATCTTCGTCGTCACCGCCAAGCAACTGAACTCCCACGTAGAGCAGCAGCAAGCCTCCGACAATCTGCAAGAAGGGCAGCGCCAGCAGCTTGACCGCCACCACCGTCAGCGCGATCCGCAGCACCACGGCGGCGCCGGAGCCGAACAGGATGGCCTTTTTCTGCTGGTCGGCGGGCAGCGACCTGGCCGCCAGCGCGATCACGACCGCGTTGTCGCCCGACAGAATGATGTTGATCCAGACGATCTTGAGCAGACCGATCCAGAACTCGCTGCTTTGCAGGATTTCCATCGGCATGCCTACTTCGGCGAAGGTGAGCTGTTGTCGGCGTTGGTTTTTCTTACAAAAGCGTCTTGAGCAGCTTGGCCATCTCGGACGGGTCGCGCGTGACCTTGAAGCCGCACTCTTCCATCACCTGCAACTTCGCGTCTGCCGTGTCGGCGCCGCCAGAAATCAGCGCACCGGCATGGCCCATGCGCTTGCCGGCCGGCGCGGTGACGCCGGCGATGAAGCCGACAATCGGTTTTTTCATGTGGGCCTTGCACCAGCGCGCGGCTTCGGCTTCGTCCGGCCCGCCGATCTCGCCGATCATGATGACGGCGTCGGTTTCGGGATCGGCGTTGAAGGCTTTCATCACGTCGATGTGCTTGAGACCGTTGATCGGGTCGCCCCCAATGCCCACCGCGGTCGACTGACCCAGGCCGATTTCGGTCAACTGCGCCACCGCTTCATAGGTCAGCGTGCCGGAGCGACTGACGACGCCGATGCGGCCCTTTTTGTGGATGTGTCCCGGCATGATGCCGATCTTGATTTCGTCCGGCGTGATCAGGCCCGGGCAGTTGGGGCCGAGCAACAGCGTCTTCTTGCCGCCGGCCGCTTCCTTGGCCCGCATCTTGTTGCGCAGTTCCAGCATGTCTCGCACCGGAATGCCTTCGGTGATGCAAATCGCCATGTCCAGGTCGGCTTCCACCGCTTCCCAGATGGCAGCGGCGGCGCCCGGCGGCGGCACGTAAACGACTGACACCGTGGCGCCGGTTTCCTTGGCCGCTTCCTTGACGGTGGCGAAGATCGGAATGTCGAAGATCTTTTCCCCGGCCTTCTTGGGGTTGACGCCGGCAACGAAGCAGTTCTTGCCGTTGGCGTATTCCTGGCACTTCTCGGTGTGGAACTGGCCGGTCTTGCCGGTGATGCCCTG
>JBDTRV010000296.1:0-4290 GCA_039931475.1 Burkholderiales bacterium
TCACGCCATCGCTGAAGGCTTCGAGCCGGTTCTTTTCCATGGCGGCGATTGTGACCTTGCCGGTCAGGCGAGCTTCCACCAGAGCAGGCCCGAGAGAACCGCCGGCAGCGCCAAGATGCCGAGGAAGATCGGAGCCTCCTCGCCCCATGAATAGCCGTGCGTGGTGCCCACCCACATGTTGACGAAGGCGCCGGCGAGCCACAGCGGAATGAACACCTTGGCGCCGGTGACCAGCCCCGGCATGCCGCCCCAAGCATGGCCGAGCAGCAGGCAGGCCAAGAGCAACGCAAGGCCGGCGCCGATAACGATCACGGTGTGCATGCTTGTGTCCTTTGCTTTGTTTCGAGGGATGCTACGCCGCTCAGCGGGTCGTGTAGCCCCCGTTTGCAAAGATCGTCTGCCCGGTGATCCACCAGCCATCGGTCGCGAGGAACTTGACGATCGGCGCGATGTCCTCGATCTTGGTGAGCTGGTTGCCCATGGCCTGCGACTTGTGAAATTCGACCCGCTCGGGCGTTCCGGCCGGATAGAAAATCGGCGTGTCCATCGGCCCCGGCGCGACCGATGTGACCGAAATGCCGCGAGCGCCGAATTCCTTGGCCGCTGCCCGCGTGAAGTGCTCTACCGGCGCCTTGCCGCCCGCGTAGGTTGAATAACCGTCGGTGAACGCGGCCAACAGCGACGTGACGATCGTGATGATCTTGCCGTCGTCGTTCAGGTGGCGGCCGGCCTCCTTGATGAAGAAGTACGCCGCCTTGGCATTCGCGTCGAACATCGCGTCGTATTCGCCTTCGCTGGTCTCCACGATCGGTTTGCGGATCACCTTGCCCACGGTATTGACCGTGATGTCGATGCCGCCGAAGCGTTGTTTTGCCTCGGCGAACAGCGCCTCGACGTTGGCCGGTTTGGTCAGGTCGCCCTGCGTGGCGTAAGCGCCGCCGCCGCGTTGCTCGGCCGCGGCGACGGTCGCTTCGGCATCCTTTTTCTTCGAATCGCTGTGGAAATGAACGACGACTTTGGCGCCGTCCGCTGCTAGCGTTTGGCTGATCAAGCCGCCCAGGTTGGTGGCGCCGCCGCCGACGATCGCGACTTTTCTTTGCAGTGTCCGGTTGCCCATGCTGGCTCCTTTTCAAATTGATTGGCGGTCATCTCTGCTCTTCAAGGATATTTTGTTTGTTCGATGTGGCTAATACAATAGGCATCGTTTGTTAAGTCAGTACAGAAATTCGCAACAATAGAGGAGGGCGCCGGCGATGGATCGGCTTGCGGCATTGCGCGTATTCGTTCGGGCGGCCGAGCTCGGCAGCTTCAGCCGCGTTGCGGAGCAACTCGGGCTGCCGCGCGCCAGCGTCTCGGCCGCGATCGCGCAACTGGAAGCCGAACTCGGTGCGCGGATGTTCCAGCGCACCACGCGCAAGATCAGTCTTACCACCGATGGCGCGGCGATGCTCGAGCGCGGGCGCGGGCTGCTGGAGGACTTCGAGGCTGCCTACACGCAGTTCCGCTCCCCGTCGGCCCAGGTCAGCGGGCGTCTCATCGTCGACGTGCCGAGCCGGATCGCCCGGCGCCTGCTGATCCCGGCGCTGCCCGAGCTGCTCGCGCGGCATCCCGCGCTGGAGCTGGAGCTGCGCGCCGACGATCGCCTGATCGACCTCGTCGACGAAGGCGTCGATTGCGCGGTGCGGGTCGGCCCGCTCGGCCCGAGCACGCTCGTGGCGCGGCCGTTGGGAACACTCGCGATGGTCGGTTGCGCGAGTCCGGCCTATTTGCGCACGCACGCCCCATTGATGACGGTCGACGATCTGGATCAACACGTGGCGGTGCACTACGACTCGCAACGTGGCGTCGGCGCACGGGGTGAAGCGTTCTGGGACTATGTGGACGGGAAGGGCGCGCCGCGCAGAAAGCGCTGCGAGAGCCGGCTCAGCGTGCGCACCGCCGAGACCTATATCGCCTGTGCGGTGGCGGGGTTGGGGCTGATCCAGGTTCCCGCGTTCGACGTGGCCGATGCGCTGGCGCGAGGCGATTTGGTGGAGGTGCTGAGCCACGCGCGGCCCTCGCCGATGCCGGTCAATGCGCTGTACCCGCACCGCCGGCATTTGTCGCCCAGGGTGCGCGCGTTTCTAAACTGGTTGCAGCCGTTGTTCGCTCCGATTGGCGAGGGACGTCCAAAGGCGGATTCCTATTGAAATTGGCCGTTTCTGCTTGTCTCAGCTAAATTGTTCGCTATTGAAAAGATAGTATTTCGGGTTGCCGCTTGGGCAACGATCGCACCAAACTCGCGCGGCCTTGCTTGAAAATCGAGTGCACAGAACCGCGCAACGAAAGGCACTACATGACCGCGCCCGTTAGCGTCATCTCTTCCATGGCCACGCGCCAATTGTTGGCCGATCTCGCCGGCGAGTTCGAGCGGTCGTCGGCGCCGCGCGTGCGGATCGAATCGGTCGGTGGGGTCGATGCCGCCAAGCGGGTTCATGCCGGCGAGGCGTTCGACGCGGTGGTGCTGGCCGCCGACGCGATCGACGAGCTCATTGCGGCCGGCAAAATCTTGCCGGCCAACCGGGTCGATCTGGTGCGCTCGGGTGTGGCGATCGCGGTGCGCTCGGGGGCCGAGCGGCCCGACATCGAATCCGAGGAAGCGGCCGAGCGCGCGGTGCTCGCGGCGCGCAAGATTGGCTATTCGACCGGGCCGAGCGGGGTCCAGCTCGTCAAGCTGTTCGAGCGCTGGGGCATTGCAAAGCAGATCGAGCAGCGCTTGATGCAGGCGCCGCCGGGTGTGCCGGTTGGCAAGCTGGTGGCAGACGGCGAGGTCGAGCTCGGCTTTCAGCAGTTGAGCGAATTGATGAGCCTGCCCGGCATCGCCGTGCTCGGGCCGCTGCCGGAGGCGATCCAGATCGTGACCACGTTCTCGGCCGGAGTCGCGAGCGCATCGAGCCGACCCGAGGATGCGCGCGCGGTGATCAGCTTCATGGCGTCAAGCGTGGCTGATGAGATCAAGCGGCGCAACGGGATGGAGCCGGCCTGACGCCATCGCCCGGTTGGCTTGGTGCCGACAGCGCCGCTTCGGGGCCTGACCGCCTGGCATCGCTTAAGCCCGATTTCGTTGTGGTTGGTGCAGCAAGCGTCCCTTCGCCGCCTGCCGCTCAGGTGTCCTTCGAAATCGAAATCGACGGAAATTTCGACGAAAAGTCCTTCGCCTTCTGCGCGATCGCGACCGCGACCTGGCGCGCTACCGATTTGTAAATTTGCGCCACCTCGCCGTCCGGATCCGCCACCACGGTCGGCTTGCCGCTGTCGGCCTGCAGGCGAATGTTGATATCCAGAGGCAGCGCGCCCAGATACGGCATGTTGCCCGCTTCGGCCATCTTCTTGCCGCCTTCGGAGCCGAAGATGTGTTCGACGTGGCCGCAGTTGCTGCACACATGCACAGCCATGTTTTCGACGATCCCGAGGATCGGCACGCCGACCTTCTCGAACATCTTGATGCCCTTTTTCGCATCGAGCAGTGCAATGTCTTGCGGGGTGGTGACGATCACCGCGCCGGTCATCGGCACGCGCTGGGACAGGGTGAGCTGGATGTCGCCGGTGCCGGGCGGCAGGTCGATGATCAGATAGTCGAGGTCGCTCCAGTTGGTCTGGCGCAGCAGTTGCTCGAGCGCCTGCGTCGCCATCGGACCACGCCAGATCATGGCTTCGTCCTTCGCGACGAGAAAGCCGATCGACATGACCTCGACGCCGTAGTTTTCGAGCGGATCCATGGTCTTGCCGTCGTCGCTCTCGGGGCGGCCTTCTACGCCCATCATCATCGGCTGGCTCGGGCCGTAAATGTCGGCATCGAGCAAGCCGACCGCCGCGCCTTCGGCCGCGAGCGCGAGCGCAAGGTTGACAGCAGTCGTGCTCTTGCCAACGCCGCCCTTGCCGGATGCCACCGCGATGATGTTCTTGACGTTGGGCAACAGCGCCACGCCGCGCTGCGCCGCGTGCGCGACCACCTTGCTCGTCACGGCGGCCGAGACGTTCTGAACGCCTTCAACGCTGCGCGCTGCCGCGATCAGCGCGCTTCTGAGCGCCGGAATCTGGCTTTTGGCCGGGTAGCCGAGTTCGACCTCGAACGACACTTCGCCGCCGTTCACCTGCAGGTTCCTGAGCGCCTTGGACGAGACCAGATCGGCGCCGGTGTTGGGGTCGACGACCTTGGAAAGCGCGTCTTTGAGGGATTGTTCGGTGACTGACATGGGTGGAGGCTCCTGTATCGGACGAGTCTATCGAATGCCGCGTGAAAAGCGCCGC
>JBDTRV010000297.1:0-4283 GCA_039931475.1 Burkholderiales bacterium
TTACTTGTGCACGATTTCCTGGAAGATGTCCAACAACATGTCGCCGCACGGCCCGGCCGGAAGCACGACCCAGCCCAATTGCAAAATTGGGGGGGACAAAACGGCGGTGCAACGCAAGCTCACGGGTGACAACGCCACCTTCCAGAGTCTTTTCGGCAACCCGACGCCGCTGTATTTCACGAACGGTGACAACCTGTCGGGGACCGTGCTTGCCGGCTCGCTGCGCAACGGTGCGCAAGGCTGGCAATCAGCAACCCCATACAACATTCTCCGGTTGACGAATTACGACACGACCTATCCACCGGCAGAGGTGCTGCTCGCAAGGCAGGCCATCGTGTTGCGCGCGAATGCCATAGCGAACCCCGGGGACGAATATCCGGTTCAGGCCGACGTGGTGGTCGCGATGTTCAACGCGGCAGTTGCTGGTGTGCTATACACGGGAAGTTCCTCGCTGGGTTCCTTCACCTGGGAACCAGATCAGGTCAAGGCCTACTTCGACAGTCTCTACAATTCGGCGTGAGTCTTCGGACGCATTCGGGAATACGGGCGCCCATCGGCGCCCGTTTCTTTTTTGGCCTCGGTGGCTACTTCGTCCAACCGTCCTTCAGGCCGGTGATCTTGTTGAAAACCGGTGCCATCGCACTGTGGTCGAATCGGTCGGCGACGAAATAGCCGTGCCGCTCGAATTGGTAGCGGTGCTCGGGCAACGCTGCAATGGCGCCACCTTCGCCTGCTGATGGCTCGAGCCAGCCGATGGTGATCGACAGACTGTCCGGATTCAGGGCAGTCAAAAAATCGCTTCCACCCGCATCCGGTTGCGGTGCTGAAAAAAGGCGGTCGTACAGGCGTACTTCGGCTGCAATTCCGTCCGATGCGCCGACCCAGGTGATCACGCCCTTGACCTTGACCGCGTCGGCGCCAGGAGTGCCACTCTTGCTGTCGGCGACCACCTCGGCAAGAACTTCGATGACTTTTCCGTCGCCATCCCGGCGCGCTCCGGTGCATTCAATGACGTGGCCATACTTCAGGCGCACCTTGTTGCCCGGAAACAGCCTGAAGAACCCCTTGGGCGGGGTCTCTTCGTAGTCGCCTCGCTCAATCCAAAGGTCGCGCCCAAATTTGAAGCTGCGCTTGCCCAGATCTGGCCGATGCGGATGCACGGGCGCAACGCAGTCGTCCAGAAAGCCCTCGCCCATCAGCGCATCCCAGTTGGTGATGGTCAGTCGAACCGGATCCAGCACCGCCATCACGCGCGGCGCGATTTCATCGAGGCTGTCGCGCAGCGCGATCTCTAGGCTCGAGTAGTCGATCCAGCCGCCGGCCTTGCTGACGCCGCTGCGCTCGGCAAACAGGCGCAGCGATGCCGGCGTGTAGCCGCGCCGGCGCAGGCCGACGATCGTGGGCATGCGGGCGTCGTCCCAGCCGCTAACGTGTCCCTCGTCGACGAGTTTCTTCAGCTTGCGCTTGCTGGTGACGACGTAGGTCACGTTCAGGCGCGCGAATTCGTACTGCCGCGGCGGCGGTGTGTCGAGCAGTCCGCCTTCGACCAAGCGCGCGAGCAACCAATCGTAGAAGGGGCGCTGGTCTTCAAATTCGAGCGTACAAATGCTGTGCGTGATGTTTTCCAGCGCGTCCTCGATTGGATGCGCAAACGAATACATTGGGTAGATGCACCATTGATCGCCGGTGTTATGGTGTGTTGCGTGCCGAATGCGATAGATAGCGGGGTCACGCAGGTTGAGGTTGGGTGACGTCATGTCGACTTTGGCGCGCAGCACGGCCGCTCCGTCTGGCAGGCGCCCTTCGCGCATGTCGGCGAAGCGCTCGAGGTTTTCTTCGGTGCTCCGGAAGCGAAATGGGCTGTTCGTGCCCGCGTTGTTGAAGTCTCCGCGATTGGCGCGCATTTCGTCGGCGCTTTGCTCATCCACATAGGCCAAGCCCGCCTCGATCAAATAGACAGCGGCACGGTGCATGAAGCCGAAATAGTCGCTCGCGTGATAAAGGTGGTTCACGCCGCCCGCATTCCAGTCGAATCCGAGCCAATGCACCGAGTCGATGATGCTGGCAACGAATTCCGCGTCTTCCTTTTCTGGATTGGTATCGTCGAAGCGCAAATGGCAAATGCCGCCATAGTCGCGCGCCAGTCCGAAATTGACGCAGATGCTTTTTGCGTGGCCGATGTGCAGGTAGCCATTCGGTTCCGGCGGAAAGCGCGTGCGAATGCGGGCCGGATCGGTCGGCCCGGCGCGGTGATGCGCCGCGTCGCCGGGAGATCCCCCGAAATGGCGCGCGGCATAGGTGCCGTTGGCAAGATCTTCCTCGATCAAGTGGCGCAGGAAGTTACTGCTCCCACCCGGTGAAGAAGCACCTGCCGGCTTGGGGGTGGCGGAGACGACAGCGGCGGATTTCCCGGCGGGATTCTGGGAGTTCATGACGGGGGATTCTATTGGCCGCCAGCCGAGGTTACACATGGCAACCGCTTTCACCGCGCATGCGGTGCTCGCGCCGGCTGGTCGCGCGTTAATTGACAATGGCCGGTGGAAGGCCGATTTCCTTGGTCGATACTGGAGAACTTTCATGAACAACGCTCGAAACACTTTCCGCCGCGCCGGTGCACTGGCCGGCGCAGCTTGCTTAGGACTAGCGGCATTGGTGCTGGCGCCTGCTGCCCAGGCTCGTGGCAATGTCTACTGGTCGATCGGCGTCGGGTCGCCGGGTGTATCGGTCGGCGTGACCAATGCCTATCCGGTCTACACGACGCCGGCACCGATCTATTCCGCGCCGCCGCCGGTCTATGTTCAGCCGCGTCCGGTTTACGTGCAGCCCCGCCCGGTGTATGTGCAACCGCAGCAGATCTATGCGCCGTCGCCGGTTTACTACAGCGCGCCGGTCGTCATCAGGCCGCCCGTGGTGGTGCTGCCGGCACCGGTCTACCCGATCGGCTGGGCACCGCGCGGGTATAACCGGCATCATCACCGCCATGGCGATCGGCGCGGACCAGGTTGGCGCTACTGAAAAACCTGATTATTCAGGTCGAATTCGCCTCGCGCTCGTCCTTTCTCATTTTGTAGCTATCAGGTTTGTAGCGATTTGACCTTCCGCCAGACCCGCATGAGTCTCGCTCCCTGCGAGCATGCGCGGCTGGCGCCGCGATAATCCGGTTCTTTAAGGCAAACCGGGGGTTCATACCAAATGCTCAGCTCGTTGCTGGCGATCGGCCTTGGCGCGGCGCTTGGCGCTGTCTTGCGCTGGCTGCTCGGGCTGTCGTTGAACGCGCTGTTCCCCACGGTGCCGCCCGGAACTCTGGCGGCGAATCTGATCGGCGGCTATTTGATCGGCATCGCCATCGCCGTCTTCGCGCGGCATCCCCTAATCTCGCCGGAATGGCGGCTGTTCGTGGTGACCGGTTTTCTAGGCGGCCTCACCACGTTTTCGACCTTTTCGGCCGAAGTCACCACGTTGATCCAGGCCGGGCGCCTTTGGGCAGCGGGGGCGGCGGTGTCGGCCCATGTGGCGGGATCGCTGATCATGACCTTGCTTGGGCTGGCCACCCACGCAGTCCTTGCAAAAAACTGAGGCAGGCAATGAACGGCTTTCAACTCACCCTGTTTTTGCGGCAGGACGACAAACACGGCCACCAGCCGATGAGCCAATGGTTGGTGGCCGTAGCGAAACGGTTGGGCATCGGCGGCGCCACCGTGATCGCCGCCGCCGAGGGATTCGGCCATGGCGGGCGTTTGCACTCAGCGCATTTCTTCGAGTTGGCGGATCAGCCCGTCGAGCTGACGATGGCGCTGTCGGCCGCGGATGCCGGCCGCGTTTTCGAGCTCCTCAAGAGCGTAGGCGTCGATCTGTTCTACCTGATGGCGCCGATAGAGTTCGGCATGACCGGTCAGCGCTGAACGAGAGCGGCTGAACCGCCCGCCCCGAGGCGCGGCGCATGCGCCGGCTCGGGAAGCGGCTTCAAAGCGTGTCGATGAAACTGCGCAGCTTGTCCGACCGGCTCGGATGCTTCAACTTGCGCAGCGCCTTGGCCTCGATCTGCCGAATCCGTTCGCGCGTCACGTCGAACTGCTTGCCGACTTCCTCCAGCGTGTGGTCGGTGCTCATCTCGATGCCAAAGCGCATCCGCAGCACCTTGGCTTCGCGTGGCGTCAGGCTGTCGAGGATGTCCTTGACCACATCGCGCAGGCCAGCCTGCATCGCCGCTTCGAGCGGTGCGGTGTTCGCGCTGTCTTCGATGAAGTCGCCCAGGTGCGAATCGTCGTCGTCGCCGATCGGCG
>JBDTRV010000298.1:0-4282 GCA_039931475.1 Burkholderiales bacterium
GCTTGCAGATCATGATCGAGGTTGCGCGGCCGAAAAACTCTTCGATCGCCTTGCCATTGACGACGATCTGGCCGCTGCCTTTTTTCATGAACACCCGGGCGACGCTCGACTTGCGGCGGCCGGTGCCGTTGTTCCATTCACCGATCATCGTGCGGCTCCCTTGATTTCGAGCGGTTTCGGTTGCTGGGCGCTGTGCGGATGCTCGGAGCCGCCATAGACCTTGAGTTTCTTGACCATCGCGTAGCCCAAGGGGCCTTTTGGCAACATGCCCTTGACGGCTTTCTCAAGTGCGCGACCCGGATGCTTGGCCTGCATTTCGCGGAAATTCGTGGTGTAAATGCCGCCCGGATAACCCGAATGGCGGTGATACAGCTTGTCGGTTTCCTTGGCGCCAGTGACGCGCAATTTGGCGGCGTTGACGACGACGATGAAGTCGCCGGTATCGACGTGAGGCGTGTAAATGGCCTTGTGTTTGCCGCGCAAACGGAGAGCAACTTCGCTGGCTACTCTGCCGAGGACCTTGTCGGTCGCGTCAACCACAAACCACTCGTGCACCACGTCAGCGGGTTTCGCGCTGAAGGTTTTCATGAGTTTTTTTCTCGAATCTCGAAAAATGGTTTGCTTTGCCCTTTTCCACGGTCGGCGTTTTCTCTTGAAACGGAAAACCTCTTAGGTGGGGAGATGAACTTGCGCCGCGGGGCAAAAACGCTGCGAAGCCTTCCATTGTACAAAGTTTCCACCTGTTGCCGTAGCAATGCCTTCCCGGTCAGCAATCGTCAGCGGGTGCGCCGGTCCTGCGGACCAGCGCGCCGTCGGAGACGCCTGAAATCACGCCCTGCAATCCCGCCTTGCTGAAATGCGCGCAGCCTAGGAACGGCCGTGGCGGCCTGCGCGCCGACAGCGGCGACGGGTGATTGGCCAGCAGCACCGTATGCCGGCTCGGATCGATCAGGCCGCGCCTGGCCTGCGCGTGCGCGCCCCACAGCAGGAACGCGACCGGCCGACGGCCAAGTGCCACCGCGCGGATCACCGCATCCGCAAGCGCTTCCCAGCCCTTGTTCGCGTGGCTTGCAGGGCGACCTTCTTCGACGGTGAGGCAGGTGTTGAGCAACAAGATGCCACCCGTCGCCCAGTGGACGAGGCTGCCGCCCGGCTCGGGGAACGCCGGTGGCGCGAGCTTCAGGTCACGCTCGATCTCGGCAAAGATGTTGCGCAGCGACGGCGGCGGGCGCACGCCCGGCGCGACCGAGAATGCAAGCCCTTCAGCCTGCCCACGACCGTGGTACGGATCCTGCCCGAGGATGACGGCGCGGACTTCGGATCGCGGCGTGAGTTCGAGCGCGCGCAGCGGCTGCGGAGGAAATATCTCCGCGCCGGCATTGAGCCGCCGCTTGAGAAACGTGAGAAGTTCCAGGCCGATGGGCGAGGCGAAAAACTCATTGACGATCGGCCGCCAATCGGGCGCGACCGGCCAGCCCGCCGGATCGGCTGAAAGCAGCCGGTCCGGCGCCTCGCACCCCGTCATTCGCCGAAAAGTTCGGCGAGAGCCGCGCCCGGCTCGGCGGCGCGCATGAACGCCTCGCCGACCAGGAAGGCGTGTACGCCGGCCTCGCGCATCCGGCGGACGTCAGCACTGGAAAGGATGCCGCTTTCGGTCACGAGCAGGCGCTCCTTCGGCACGTCAGCGAGCATCGACAACGTTATGTCCAGGCTGACTTCGAACGTCTTTAGATTGCGGTTGTTGATGCCGACGAGCGGCGTCTTGAGTTTGAGCGCGCGCTGCAACTCGGGTGCGTCGTGCACCTCGATCAGCACTGCCATGTCGAGACCCAGCGCGATGGCTTCGAACTCCGCCATCCGCGCATCATCGAGGCACGCCGCGATCAGCAAAATGCAGTCGGCGCCGATGGCACGCGACTGGTAGATCTGCCACGGATCGACGATGAACTCCTTGCGCAGCACCGGCAGGTCGCACGATGCGCGGGCCTGCTTCAGGTGGTCGATCTGCCCCTGAAAAAACTCGCGATCGGTCAGCACCGAGAGGCAGGCCGCGCCGTGCTCGGCATAGCTTTGCGCGATGTCGGCCGGAAAGAAGTCTTCGCGCAGCACGCCTTTGGACGGGCTGGCTCTCTTGACTTCGGCGATCACTGCGGGCTTGCCGGCGGCGATCTTGCCGCGCAGCGCGCCCAGAAAATCGCGCGTCAGCACACGGCTTTCAGCGTCTGCGCGCATCGCGGCCAGCGGCACTTTCTCCTTGCCCGCTTTGACTTCGATGGACTTGGCCGCGAGGATTTGGTCGAGGATGTCGGACATGGGTCAGGCCTTCGATGCCGCCACCAGCTCATCGAGCTTGCGCTTCGCCGCGCCCGATTCGATCGCTTCGCGCGCCTTCACAATGCCCGCTTCGATCGACTCCGCCACGCCGGCCGCATACAGCCCGACCCCTGCGTTCAGGATCACGATGTCGCGCGGCGCACCCGCCTCGTTGCCGAGCACCGACAGCAGCATCGCCTTCGACTCCTCGGCGGTTTCCACGCGCAGGCTGCGGTTGCTGGCCATCGCGAAGCCGAAGTCTTCCGGATGGATTTCGTATTCGCTGACCTGGCCGTCCTTCAGTTCGCCGACCAAGGTGCCTGCGCCTAGGCTGACCTCGTCCATGCCGTCCTTGCCGTAGACCACGAGCGCGTGCTCGGTGCCCAGACGCTCCAGCGCGCGCACCTGAATGCCGACCAGATCGGGGTGGAACACGCCCATCAAAATGTTCGGCGCATCGGCCGGATTGGTCAGTGGCCCGAGGATGTTGAAGATGGTCTTGATGCCCAGTTCCTTCCTCACCGGTGCCACGTTCTTCATCGCCGGATGGTGGTTCGGCGCGAACATGAAGCCGATGCCCACTTCGGCAATCGAGCGCGCTATTCGTGCAGGCTTCAGGTTGATGTCCACGCCCAGCGCCTCCAGCACGTCGGCGCTGCCCGACTTGCTCGACACGCTGCGGCCGCCGTGCTTGCTCACCTTGGCACCGGCAGCGGCCATCGCGAACATCGCGCAGGTCGAGATGTTGAAGGTGTGCGAGCCGTCGCCGCCGGTGCCGACGATGTCGACCAGATGCATGCGATCGGCGACATGAACCTTGGTCGAGAATTCGCGCATCACCTGCGCGGCGGCGGTGATCTCGCCGATGGTTTCTTTCTTCACGCGCAGGCCGGTGATCAGCGCCGCCATCAGCACTGGCGAGCATTCGCCGCTCATGACTAGGCGCACGATGTGCAGCATCTCGTCGTGAAAGATCTCGCGGTGCTCGATGGTGCGCTGTAGCGCTTCCTGCGGGGTGATGTTCATGGGGTCAGGTCGGTTTTTCGGGTTTTTTGGCTTTCACGCTCGTCCAGTGGTGATTTTCAGCTATTTAATCAATAGCGAAAATTTGGCTGGTCTCAGCGGAGGGCCATGAAGTTGCGCAGCAGCGCATGGCCATGCTCGGTCAGGATCGACTCGGGATGGAACTGCACGCCCTCGATCGGTAGTTCGCGGTGGCGCAGGCCCATTATTTCGCCGTCGTCGGTCCAAGCGGTGACTTCGAGGCACTCGGGAAACGAGTCTTTCTCGATCGACAGCGAGTGATAGCGATTCACGGTGAAGTCGGTAGGCAGATCGGCGAACACGCCCTGGCCGGTGGTGTGGATCACGCTCGTCTTGCCGTGCATCAGTTGCCGCGACCTGACGATCCTGCCGCCAAACGCGGCGCCGATGCTTTGATGGCCAAGGCACACGCCGAGGATCGGCAGCTTGCCCGCGAACGCCCTGATGACGTCGACCGAAATGCCGGCTTCGGCCGGCGAGCACGGCCCGGGCGAGACGACGATGGCCTGCGGCGCGAGATCCGCAATCGCCTGAACGCTGATTTCATCGTTGCGATGCACCTCCACTTCGGCGCCCAGTTCACCGAAATACTGCACCAGGTTGTAGGTGAAGCTGTCGTAGTTGTCGATCATGAGGAGTTTCATGGCGGCATGACCTCCACGCTTGTCACTTCGAGACTTGCGCAGCCCCTCGAATCGGCATTCGCGCCTGGGAGGCGTGCGGCGGCGCTCATTCCAGCCCCTCTTCGACCAGTTCGCTGGCGCGCAGCAGGGCCCGGGCCTTGGCTTCGGTTTCTTTCCACTCCAGCTCGGGCACCGAGTCGGCGACCACGCCGGCCGCCGCCTGCACATAGAGGACCTGGTCCTTGATGATGCCGGTGCGGATGGCGATGGCGACGTCCATGTCGCCGGCGTAACTCAGGTAG
>JBDTRV010000299.1:0-4252 GCA_039931475.1 Burkholderiales bacterium
CGGTTGCGGTTGCGGTTGCGGTTGCGGTTGCGGTTGCGGTTGCGGTTGCGGTTGCCGGTGGCGGTGGTGGTGGCGGCGAGCTTGGCGTTGACGCGGAATTGTCTGCTTCCGATTTTGTAGCTACAAACTCAGTGCCGACGAGCGGTAAAGGCCTGAAAAGCGCCAAAATTCCAAGAAAAACAGCATAGGTCTTGCCCGCGCCGGTGGTCGCATGGAGCAGGCCCGACTGCCCAGCCGCGATCGCGCGCCACACGTCGCGCTGGAACTTGAACGGTTTGAAGCCGCGGCTCGCCAGCCATTGAACCGCCGCGCTTGCGGTCGCGTTCGTTGCGCTGCGACGATCAACCACGAGACGGCGTGAGTCGGGCTGGTCCCTCAGGACGCCAGCGCCAGGTTGTTTCGGGCCGCGCGCACCACGGCTTACTCAACGCCGGGCGCGGGCGGGACGGGAGCGGGCGGCGCATCCCATCGCGACACGCGCGGCCTCGTCATCGGGCCACCCGCGACGAGCCACCTCGATCGAACCCAGCCAAGTCATTTTTTCAGCGCCCCGACTCCGCCGGCAGGTTCTCCAACTCCGCCAACCATGCCGATGCCTGCGAATCGCTCGGCGCGCGCCAGTCGCCGCGCGGCGAAAGCGAGCCGCCGGAGCCAACCTTCGGGCCGTTGGGCAAACAGGAACGCTTGAACTGGCTGGTCTTGAAGAAGCGCCAGAGAAAAGTCTTGAGGTGGCGGCGAATTTCGGCGAGTGAATACTGGTTGCGCTCATCCGATCCGCCTTCAGGCCAGCGGCCGCGATTGCGATCGCCCCAGGCCGCAAGCGCGAGGAACGCGACCTTGCTGGGACGAAAGCCGAAACGCAGGATGTAGTAGAGGTGGAAGTCCTGCAGCTCGTAGGGGCCGATCACAGCTTCGGTGTCCTGCTCAGGCTGAACGTCGGCGCTGCTTGCGCCTTGGGGCGCCGCGGCGGTTGGCACCAGTTCCGGGCTGATCCGGGTCGCCACCACCGCATGCAGCACCGCGCTGCCTTTTTTGTCGAACATGCCACTGTCCGCGACCCATCCCACCAAGTGCTTGATCAGCGTCTTGGGCACGCTCACATTCACGTTGTAGTGCGACATGTGGTCGCCCACGCCGTAGGTGCACCAGCCGAGCGCGAGTTCGCTTAAGTCCCCGGTGCCGACCACGATGCCGCCGTGCATGTTGGCCAGACGAAACAGGTGGCTGGTGCGCTCGCCGGCTTGCACGTTCTCGAACGTGATGTCGTGCTTGGGCTCGCCGCGCGCGAACGGATGACCGAGGTCTTCGAGCATCTGACGGCAGCTTGGGCGGATGTCGATCTCGCTCGCGCTGCAGCCGACGGCTTTCATGAGCTGATGCGCCTGCGCCAGCGTTCGGTCGCTGGTCGCGAAGCCGGGCATCGTGTAGCCGAGGATGTGGCTGCGCGGGCGATTGAGCCGGTCCATCGCCTGCGCGCAAACCAACAGCGCGTGGGTCGAATCGAGCCCGCCCGAAACGCCGATCACCAGTTTTTCGATGCCCGCCGCTTCGACCCGCTGCACCAGCGACTGGACCTGGATGTTGAACACTTCGCGGCAGCGTTCATCGCGCGTGGCGGGGTCGACCGGTACGTAGGGAAAGCGCTCGACCGTACGCAGAAACCCTTTTGGTGCAAGCGCGGTGGGGGCAAGCTCGAAGCCGATCGTGCGCCAGCCGGCCAACTGGCTCTTGTGCATCCGCGCGCTGTCGCCGAACGACGTCTGGCGCATCCGGTCGTGCGCGAGTCGCTCCAGATCCACGTCGGCCATGATCAAGTGCGACTGATTCGAAAAGCGCTCGCTTTCGGCCAGCATGTCGCCGCACTCGCAGATCAGCGCCTGCCCGTCCCAGGCGAGATCGGTGGTCGACTCGCCGATGCCGGCCGATGAGTACAGATACGCGGCCACGCAGCGGGCCGATTGCTGGCTCACGAGCAGATGCCGATAGCCGGATTTGCCGATCGTGATGTTCGAGGCCGACAGATTCGTGAGCAAGGTCGCGCCGGCCAGCGCCGCGAGGCTCGATGGAGGAATCGGCACCCAGAGGTCCTCGCAGATTTCGACGTGCAGCTTCAGGAGCGGCAGGTTGCGCGCGGCGAACAACAGCTCGGCGCCGAACGGCACTGTCTGGCCGCACAGATCGACTTCGATCGACAACGCACTGGCCGCTTCGCTGAACTGGCGCGCCTCGTAGAACTCGCCGTAGTTCGGCAGGTACGACTTCGGGACGACGCCCAGCAGCTTGCCGCCGGCCACGACGGCGGCGCAGTTGAACAGCCGCTGATCGACCCGCACCGGCAGCCCGACGATCGCGACCGCGCCCACCTCTTGCGACGCTTCGATCACAACGCCAAGCGCCGCTTCGCAGGTATCGAGCAATGCCGCCTGATGAAACAGGTCGTCGCAGGTATAGGCCGAAAGACCAAGCTCCGGAAACAGCACGACCGCCGCCCCGCCCTCGCCCGCCTCGCGGTACAGCGCCACCGTTTCGGCCGCGTTGAACGCAGGATCGGCCACGCGAATGCGCGGCACCGCGACGCAGACCCGCACGAAGCCGTGCTGGCAGGGGTTGAAGAACTCTTGGCTCGTCATGTCGATGGCGCCTTTGCTGGGTGGACTCACGATTCTGACGCAGCGGCAGACACTGGCTCGCTGATACTTCTTTTTTTATAGCACACTATTCAATATAGACGAGCGTAAACGGACATTTGTATCATGATTTTTTGCCACGGCGGGCCGCTGGCTTCATCCGCTGGCCGAGGGCAACAGCGCGAGCAGGCTTCGCAAGGTGTCGGCCTCTTCCACCGGCTTGTCGGTGCGCCACCTGAGCATGCGCGGAAAGCGCACCGCGATGCCGCTCTTGTGCCGGGTGCTGCGCGCGATGCCCTCGAAGCCAAGCTCGAATACGAGGGTCGGCTTGACGCTTCGCACCGGGCCGAAGCTCTCGATCGTGGTTGCGCGAATCGCGGCATCGACCTTGGCCATCTCGGCATCGGTCAGGCCCGAGTAGGCTTTGGCGAACGGCACGAGCTTGCGGTCCGCTGCATCTGGCGGGCCGTCCCAAACCGCGAAGGTGTAGTCGCTGTAAAGCGAAGCGCGCCGTCCGTGCCCGCGCTGCGCGTAAATCAGCACCGCGTCGGCGGTGAGTGGCTCGATCTTCCACTTCCACCAGACGCCAACGTCCTTGGTGCGGCCAACGCCGTAGTGCGCGTTGCGGCGCTTGAGCATCATGCCTTCGACGCCAAGGCTGCGCGCGGCTTCGCGTTGGCGGGCCAGGTCGGACCAGTCGGCCCCCTGGAGCACGGGGCTTGGAATCAGCGCGGGTTGCGCGGTGGCCGCGATCAACGCATCGAGCCGCGCGCGCCGTTCGGTTTGCGGCAACGCGCGCAGGTCGGCGCCGCCTTGTTCGAGCAGGTCGTAGGCCAGCAGCACGACGGGGATGTCGCGCAGCAATTTTGGCCCGAGCGTCTTGCGGCCGATGCGCCTTTGCAGCTCGGCGAATGGCTGCACCCGGCCCGCGTCTTCGGGCGCTGATTCATCCCGTCGCCACACCACGATTTCACCGTCGAGCACCGTGCCGTCCGGCAGCGCCGCGCCCATTTCGGCAAGCTCAGGAAAACGATCCGTCACCAGTTCCTCGCCGCGCGACCAAATCCAGACCTCGCCCGCGCGCTTGACGAGTTGCGCGCGGATGCCGTCCCACTTCCATTCGATCAACCAATCGGCCGGGGCCCCCAGCAGTTCGTCGAACGCTTCGAGCGGCTGGTTGAATGGATGCGCAAGGAAGAACGGATAGGGCTGGCCACTTTGCCGCGGCAACCGCTCGGCGTCTGACTCAGGCGCGATCAACGCCGCATAGTCGGCCGCGCCGGGACGCGCGCCGATGTGGGTGTAGCCCATGAGCCGCTGCGCGACCCGCTTCGGATCGATACCTCCAACCGCCGCCAGCGCCTGCGTGACCTGCAGCTTCGAGACGCCGACCCGAAACCCGCCGGTGATGAGCTTGAAGTAGACCAACCGCTCCTCGGGCGCTAGCCGGCGCCATTGCGCAAACAGTGTTTCGGCGAAGGCATCCGGCGCTTCTTTCTGCAAGTCGCGCAGCGGCAGCAAGTGCGCCTCCAACCATTCGGCCAAGCCCATGTCGTGCGCATCGGTCGGAGCCGGCAACAACAGCGAAATCGTCTCGGCCAGATCGCCGACCGCTTCATAGCTCT
>JBDTRV010000300.1:0-4235 GCA_039931475.1 Burkholderiales bacterium
AGCTTTCACCCCGATGCGTCGATCCACGCGCACCGCACGATCCAGACCATTCACGGCGCCGGCTGCAAGGCCGGCCTGGTGTTCAACCCCGGCGCGAGCCTCGATGTGCTGGACTGGTTGATCGACGACGTGGACATCATCCTCATCATGAGCGTGAACCCCGGCTTCGGCGGCCAGAGCTTCATCGACTCGGCGCTGCGCAAGATCGAGGCCGTGCGAAAACGGATCGACGCAAGCGGACGCGACATCCGGCTTGAGGTGGACGGTGGCATCAAGCCCGACAACATCGCGCAAGCAGCCAGCGCCGGCGCCGATACGTTCGTCGCGGGCAGCGCGATCTTCGGCCAGAGCGACTACAAGACGGTGATTGACTCGATGCGCGCCGCGCTGGCGGGCGCCGGCCGTGCTGGCGCACGATGAGCGGGCCACCGCAATCGGCGCCGCCGACATTCGAGCCGGCGTTCATCGCCGGCATCACCGCGATCTTCGAAGAGCGTATCCCGTTCAACCGGCTGCTCGGGCTGCGGCTTGATCGGATCGAGTCCGACTCGATCACCGCGCACATCGAAATGCGGCCGGAGTTGATCGGCAACTACGAACACCACCGGCTGCATGGCGGCGTCATCAGCGCGACGCTCGACACCGTGGGCGGCCTCGCGGTCCTGGCTGGTGTTGCAGCGCGCCACGGCAATGAGCCGCCCGAGCAGCAACTCATGCGCTTTGGCCGCATCGGCACCGTCGACCTGCGCGTGGACTACCTGCGCCAGGGCATCGGCGCGCGGTTCGAGGTTCGCGCCAACGTGCTGCGGCTGGGCAGCCGGCTCGCGTCGACGCGGATGGAGTTTCTGGGCGAGGCCGGCGAACTGGTGGCGGCCGGGGCGGGAACGTACATCGTGTCTTGAGACTCGGCGCGCGGCGCCAGGGTGCGAAAGCCGCGCCATTCACGGCGAATTCTCATGATGTTTTCGGGCTTCCGCGCTCGCCCAGTCGAGGTTTCATACTATAAAAAATGAGAGAAACGGTGAATCCCCGGCGGCGCCCCCATCGGCGTCAACTCCGCCTAGTTTCGTCGAATGGTGGTCGCTGCCGACGCGTGTCGGGCTTGTGCCAATGCGGGATTTCGCCCGATCTCTAGAATCGGCACGATGCAAGCGCAGGCCATCCTGATCGTTCTGCACGACGGCTCCGCAGGGTACGACGTGACGCCTGATCGCGTCCCGTTGGCGTCGCTAAGCAAATTTACCAGGAGCGTCGAAGAGTTCTTGCAGGGCGATGACGGTGACATCGACGCGAGCTCATTCGACGTTTCCATCGTCAAAGGTTCCTTGGGTGTTTTGACCGCGCCGACCGCGAATCCAGCCCTCCTGAATGATTTGCGGCGATTGACGGAAAGCCCTCTGCTCGAAGGTATCGCGAAGAAGCGCCGCGTTGTGATGGAGCGTTGGCAGAAGGCCGCGCGCCGCTTCCGCAATGTTTGGTTCGAAATCCGAGCTGACTTTTTGCCGGCTCCAGTGGTCATCAATGCCGATTCCGATTTTCGATCGGATGACGCCGATCAGTGGGTGCGGGTGGAGCGCTACGTTCGCGGCGAAATCGAGGACATGGGCGGACACACAAACCCGAATGCCCACATTCGGCTGCCTGACGGCAAGACGTTGTTGGTCGAGGCGGACCGCCAGACCCTGGGCGACCAAAAGATCAATCGACTGTACAAACCCGCGATGGTTCGCATCGTCGCTGAATACAACGTGATGACGCGCGAGTACCGCTCTGCCAGGCTGCTCGAATTTGTCGAGCACGAGAATCGTCTTGATGAAAAGCAACTTGAGCGGCTGACTGAGCGCGGCGCAAAGGCGTGGCGCGACGTGCCGGATGCAGGCGCATGGGTGGACGGCCTGCGAGGAAGTGCGGATTGAGCGCGATCCTGCTCGACACCAGCTATCTGATTTCACTCGCGGATCCGGCGCGCGCGCACCAGGGGTTGCGACCCAGTACTTGCGCGAAGCCTTGCATCGGGGCGTGCCGCTGTACCTGTCGGCGATTGCCGCATCCGAGTTTCATGTCAGGCAGCCGATCACTGATTTGCCGCTGCGCAACTTCAACATACTGCCGTTCAACATCGATCACGCGATGGTTGCTGGCCAATTGATGTCAGCGATTCAACGCGACGCGGGCGATGATCGCGTTGCCGTCAAGGACGACGTGAAGCTGATCGCGCAGACCATCTGCGAATCGTTGACTCACGTGTTGACGGAGGACGAGCGAACTTTGGCGAAATACCTGCGCCGGATGAACCAGTCCGGCCAGTGTCAGGCGAAGTCGATCTTGCTGGCTGACGGCTTCGACGTTTCCTGGTTCAACAACGGACAGCACGGCCTGCCGGGAACCTAAGCGGAGCCGATCCGAAGCCGCATTGCGCTCAATGACGGCCGCGCCGCTCGGACCTGAAGCTCAAACGCACTCGGTGCGAAGGATTCGCTTCAAAAACAGCCCGGTGTAGCTCGCCTCGTTCTCCGCCACCTCTTCCGGCGTCCCGGTCGCCACCACCTGCCCGCCGCCGGCGCCGCCTTCCGGCCCCATGTCGATGATCCAGTCGGCCGTTTTGATCACATCGAGGTTGTGCTCGATCACGACGATGGTGTTGCCAGCGTCGCGCAATTGGTGCAGCACTTTGAGCAGCAGGTCGATGTCGGCGAAGTGCAGGCCGGTGGTGGGTTCATCGAGGATGTACAAGGTGCGGCCGGTGTCGCGCTTGGACAGCTCTAGCGCGAGCTTGACCCGTTGCGCTTCGCCGCCCGAGAGCGTCGTCGCCGACTGGCCGAGCTTGATGTAACTAAGGCCCACGTCGAGCAGCGTTTGCAACTTGCGCGCGATCGTCGGCACGGCTTTCAGAAAGTCGAACGCGGCTTCCACCGTCAGATCCAGAATCTGCGCGATGTTTTTGCCCTTGTACTGAACTTCGAGCGTCTCGCGGTTGTAGCGCTGGCCGTGGCACACGTCGCACGGCACGTAGACGTCGGGCAGGAAGTGCATCTCGACCTTGACCACACCGTCTCCCTGGCAGGCTTCGCAGCGGCCGCCGGGTACGTTGAACGAAAAGCGTCCGGGGCCGTAGCCGCGTTCGCGCGCCATCGGCACTTCGGCCATCAGCTCGCGGATTGGCGTGAACAGGCCGGTGTAGGTCGCGGGATTTGAGCGCGGCGTGCGGCCGATCGGGGATTGGTCGACGTTGATGACCTTGTCGAACTGCTCCAGGCCGATGATTTCGTCGAATGGCGCGGGCTCTTCGTGCGCGCGATGCAGTTTTTGCGCGACGGCCGCGTGAAGCGTGTCGTTCACCAACGTCGATTTGCCCGAACCAGAGACGCCGGTCACGCAGGTCAGCAGCGCCACCGGGAATGCGGCGTCCACATGCTTCAGGTTGTGGCCGTGCGCATTGGTGATTCGGAGCCATTCGGTCTCGCCGCGCGTGTACTCGACCACCTTGCCCGCCGCATTGCGGGTCGCCACGCCGCGTGCGTCGGCTTGCGCGAGCGGCTTGTGCCGTTCTGGAATCGCGATGCTGAGCGCGCCCGACAGGTACTGGCCGGTCAGGGAGCCGGGGGTTGCTTCGACCTCGGCGCAGGTGCCTTGCGCCATCACGCGGCCGCCGTGCACGCCGGCGCCGGGCCCCATGTCGATCACATGATCGGCCGCGCGGATCATGTCTTCGTCGTGCTCGACCACGATCACCGAATTGCCGATGTCGCGCAGATGGCGCAGGGTGCCGATGAGACGTTCGTTGTCGCGCTGGTGCAGCCCGATGCTCGGCTCATCGAGCACGTAGATCACGCCGGTCAGGCCGGAGCCGATCTGCGATGCGAGCCGGATGCGCTGCGATTCGCCGCCGGACAGGGTGTCGGCGCTGCGTTCGAGGCTCAGGTAATTCAAGCCGACGTCGTTCAGGAAGCGCAGCCGCGAACCGATCTCGCGCACGACCTTGTCGGCAATGGCCGCCTTTGCGCCATGCAGCTCGAGCGCATCGAACCACGCCAGCGATTCGCGCAAGGTCATGCGGCCGATTTGGTAGATCGCCTGAGCCTGTTCGCCGTCGCCGATCAGCACCCAGCGCGCTTCGCGCTTGAGGCGCGTGCCGTCGCATTCCGGGCAAGGCCGCATGCTGCGATAGCGCGACAGCTCTTCGCGCACCGTCGGCGAATCGGTTTCGCGGTAGCGCCGCTGCATGTTCGGGATGA
>JBDTRV010000301.1:0-4197 GCA_039931475.1 Burkholderiales bacterium
TCGCGAAGCGGTCCACCAGCGTTTGATAGTGCTGCTCCGCCAGCAAGGTGGTCGGTGCCAGGATCGCAACCTGTTTGCCGCCCGTCACCGCGACGAACGCGGCGCGCAAAGCCACTTCAGTCTTGCCGAAGCCGACGTCGCCGCAGACCAGCCGGTCCATTGGCTGCGGCGAGATCATGTCCTGAACCACCGCATGGATCGCGGCGCGCTGGTCGGCGGTTTCTTCGAAGCCAAAGTCGTTGGCAAAGCTTTCGTAGTCGTCCGCCGCGTAGCGGAACGCATGGCCTTCACGCGCGGCGCGCCGGGCGTAGATCGCGAGCAACTCGGCGGCGGAATCGCGCACCTGTTCGGCCGCCTTGCGTTTGGCCTTGTCCCACTGGCCGCTGCCCAGGCGATGCAGCGGCGCTTCGTCGGCGCCGACTCCCGTGTAGCGGCCGATCACATGAAGCTGGCTGACCGGCACGTAAAGCGTTGCCTTGTCCGCGTATTCGAGCTGCAGAAACTCCTGCAGTTGGGGCGAGCCGTCGGCCGACTTTTCGCCCATGTCCAACTCGATCAAGCCGCGATAACGGCCGATGCCATGCGCCGCATGAACGACCGGGTCGCCCACGTTGAGTTCCGACAGGTCCTTGATCAGAGCTTCGACGTCGCTGACCTGCTCCTGCTTCTTGCGCCGGCGCGCGGTCGGAGCCGTGGCGAACAGCTCGGTTTCGGTGACGAGATCGATGCCGCGCTCGAGCCAGGCGAAACCGCTTGCCAGCGCGGCGGTCGCGATGCCGGTTTTCTCGCCTGACGCCTCGAACTCGGCCAGCGAATCGACCGCCGGCGGCGTCACGCCGCCGGAGCGCAGGAAATCAAGCAGGCTCTCGCGCCGGCCATCGCTTTCGGCCAGTAGCAGCACGCGTTGCGAGCTGCGCTCGATGTGCGATTTCAGTTGCGCCAGTGGCTCTTCCGCGCCACGCAAGACGGTGAGCGGGGGCAGCGGCGCGAACTCGGCGAACGCGGGATTCGCGGCGGTTTCGGCCACCTGCGCTGCCGCGGCGCGCAATGCCAGTTGGGGAAACGGCTTCGCGCGGGAATAGAAGCCTTCGACCGATAGGAACAACGATTCCGGCGGCAGCACCGGTCGCTCGGGGTCGCCCTGCACCAGCCGATAGCGCTCCTTCGTGTCTTGCCAGAAGCGCTGCATCGCGTCTTCGAGGTCGCCGTGCAGCACCACGGTGGCACCTGCCGCCGAGTTCGCGCCGAAGTAGTCGAACACCGTTGCCGTCTCGTCGAAGAACAGCGGCAGGTAGTACTCGATGCCGGCAGTGGCAACGCCCGCGCCCATGTCCTTGTAGATGCGGCTTTTGGTCGGGTCGCCTTCGACCTGCTCGCGCCAACGTCGACGGAACGCGGCGCGCGCTTCCTCGTCCATCGGAAACTCGCGGCCCGGCAGCAGGCGCACGTCGTTGACGGGGTAGAGCGAGCGCTGGGTGTCGGGGTCGAAGGTGCGGATCGAGTCGATCTCGTCGTCGAACAAATCGACGCGGTAGGGCACCAGCGAGCCCATCGGGAACAGGTCGATCAGGCCGCCGCGCACCGCGTATTCGCCCGGGCTGACCACCTGCGTCACATGGCTGTAGCCGGCCAGGGTCAACTGGCTTTTGAGCTTCGCTTCGTCCAGCTTCTGGCGCACGCTGAAGTGAAAGGTGTAGCCCGCGAGGAACGCGGGCGGCGCGAGCCGGTACAGCGCGGTGGCGGCCGGGATCAGCACCACGTCGGCGTCGCGCTGCGAAATGCGCCACAGCGTGGCCAGCCGTTCGCTGATCAGGTCCTGGTGCGGCGAAAAGGTGTCGTAGGGCAGCGTCTCCCAGTCGGGGAACAGCACGCAGCGAAGGTCGGGCGCGAAAAAGGCGATCTCGGCTTCGAGCCGCTGCGAATCGCCGCTGTCGGCGCAGACGATCGCAACCAGGTGGCCAGCGGCTTTTTCGCGTTCGCCTAGAGCGGCCAGCAGGGCAGCATCGGCCGAGCCGGGCGGGCGCGGCAGGGTGAAGCGTTTGGCGGGGGTGAGTTTGGGCAGGTCCATCAAGACGGGGATTTTCACCGCAGTGGGCCAAATTGACCGGGCGCGAGCCGGATGAATGACGCTGTGCAGTGCAAGCCGCGAATTGGGCGCGGCCACATGCGGCGCACACCAAGCGCCCGAGTTGCTACGTTAAAGATAGCTGAAAACGACCATTCTACGCGCGCAAGTGGGGTATTTCACTCGATACTGGCGCCAGTTGCAGCCGAATGTGGGCGACCAACCCGCCGCTTTCCGTGTTCGCCAGCGTGAACTTGCCGCCCATGCGTTGCACCGCCTTGTCGACGATCGAAAGGCCCAGGCCCGCGCCGGTCGCGGCGGTGCGTGCCGCGTCGCCGCGGAAGAACGGCTGGGTCAGGCTGGCGAGGTGGTCCGGGTCGACCCCGGGGCCATGGTCGCGCACCTTTACCAGCACCGCGCCGTCTTGCCGGCGCGCGCTGATCTCCACCCGCGCCACGCTCGTGCCCGGCGTGCGCGCATAGCGGCGCGCGTTTTCGATCAGGTTCTGGATCACCCGCGCCAGCTCCACCGGATCGCCGAGCACGCGCAAATCCCGCTCCAGCGCGAGCGTGATGCGCAGGTGCGGGTCGTTCTTGAGCGGATCAGTGCGGCCGCGGATCACCTCATCCAGCAGCACCGGCACGAGGCGAATGTGATCGGGCCGCGCGTAGTCGAGGAACTTGTCGATGATCGCGTCCAGTTGCGTGATGTCGGCCGCCATGTGTTCCCGCGCCTCGGGATCGGCCACGCTCATTTCGGTCTCCAGACGCAGGCGCGCCAGCGGCGTGCGCAAATCGTGCGATATGCCGGCCAGCATCACCGCGCGGTCGTTGTCCAGCTTGGCCAGGCGCTGCGCCATCTGGTTGAAGCCGATGTTGACCTCGCGGATTTCGGTGGTGGCGGCGTGCTCGTCCAGGTAGCCGGTTTCATAGTCGCCGTCGCGCACCCGGGTCGCGGCCACCGACAGTTCCTTGAGCGGCCGGTTGATGCGGCGCGCGATCAGCGCCGCGCCGGCCAGCGACAGCACCACGGCGGTGATGAGCCAGACCAGCCAGGTCTTGCCAGCGGTTGGCGTGTAGCGGGTGGTGTCCAGTTGCAGCCAGTTTGGATCGTCGTTGATCTTGAACGCGACCCACAGTCCCTCCTTGCCGTTCACGCTGCGCGCGACCACCGCGCCTTCGCCCAGCCGCGCCTGCAACTCCATGGTGATGCGCAGCGCGAGCGGGCTGGTGTCGAACGGCAGGTAGACGTCGGTCGGCTCGCGTGGTTGCAGCCGCACGCCTTCCTGCTCGGCCATGGTCTTGATGAGCGAGACCCGCGCGATCGGATCGGCATGCACCAGCGCCGCGCGACTCAAGTTCACGAGCGATGCGATCTGCTCGGCCACCTGGATCGCGCGCGGTTGCGACTCGATCACCCGCAGGGTCTGCAGCCAGACCAGGCTGCTGCCCACCAGCAGCAGCGCCAGCAGCACGAAGGTGCGCCAGAACAGGTTCAGGCTGAACCAGGTGGCGCGGCCGGAGAGCAGTTCGAGCGGCACCGGGCTGGTGCCGCCTTCGGTGCCGGTGTCGGGCTGCGGTTTCGGGAGGGCGCTCAAGGGCGGGGCAGGTCAGTCAACGCGCCTCGGGCGCGGCGGGCAGGCGCATCAGCCCGCGCCGTCCGGCACGAACACGTAGCCCACGCCCCACACCGTCTGGATGAAGCGCGGCGCCGCGGCGTCTGCCTCGACCATCTTGCGCAGCCGCGAAATCTGGACGTCCAGGCTGCGGTCGAACGGCTCGAACTCGCGACCCCGCGCCAAGAGCGCAAGCTTCTCGCGCGACAGTGGCTGGCGCGGATGGCGCACCAGCGCCTTGAGCATCGCAAACTCGCCGGTGGTAAGCGGCAGCTCCTCGCCGCTTTTCTGCAGGGTGCGGGCGCCCAGGTCGAAGACGTAGGGGCCGAAGCTGACGACCTCGTTTTCGGACGACGGCGCGCCCGGCGCCTCCTGCGGCGGCCGCCGGCGCAGCACCGCGTGGATGCGCGCCAGCAACTCGCGCGGGTTGAAGGGCTTGGCAAGGTAGTCGTCGGCGCCGACCTCGAGGCCAACGATGCGGTCGATGTCCTCGCCCTTCGCGGTGAGCATGATGATC
>JBDTRV010000302.1:0-4187 GCA_039931475.1 Burkholderiales bacterium
TGCCGGCCTTGGCCTTGTTGGCCGTCACCGCCTCGCGCAGCTTCTGATAAGCGAAGAACTGCACCTTGCTGTCGATGCTGAGCTGGATGTCCTTGCCGTCGACCGGCGGAACATGCTCGCCGGTCGCCTCGACAAAGCGGCTCAGCCGATCACGCAATACGCTACGCTTTCCGGCGCGACCGGCCAGCGCCTTGTTGAACTCGAGCTCGATTCCCTCCTGCCCCTGATCCTCGATGTTGGTGAAGCCGACCACATGGGCGATCGCTTCGCCTTCGGGATACTGGCGCTTGTAGTCCGGTTGCAGGTCGATGCCGCGGATGCCGAGGTCGGCGATCTGCTGCGCGACCGGCTCATCAACCTGGCGCCTGAGCCACACGAACTGCTTTTGATGGTCCTCAAGCTTCGCGTCGAGCTCCGCCTTGGACATCTGTAGTAAGGCAGCTAGCTTTGCGAGTCGAGCCGGATCGCGGTCCATTTTCTTCGGGTTCGCAAAAATGCTGGGCGCCAGCACGCTCGACGCGAGGATCAGGCCATTGCGATCGAGAATTCGGCCGCGCATCGCCGGCAGTTCGATCTTGATCTCATGAAAACCGGCGCCTTTCGCAAGAAAGAAGTCATTGCCGATCACCTGGACGTAGACCGCGCGTCCGCCCAGCCCGACGAAACCGAAGGCCATGGCGGCCACGACGAGCTTGCTGCGCCAGAGCGGCGTCTTGCTTGCCAGCAGCGGGCTAGTTTTGTACAGGACACTGCGGCTCATGGACGTCTCCCTCGAACTGGCGGTTTCGCGGGAGCGACCTGCGGCGGCTCGGGCAGCACCGCCAGCGGGGTGCCGTCAGCCTTCACGTACTGGGTGATCGCTGGTGCGGCCACTCGCATCGAAAGGCGCTCGCGCGCCAGGTTTTCAACGCGCAGCGAGGTGGCCTCGGCCCGGCGCTCGACCTGAAGGCGGCTTTGCTCGGTTTCGAGCTTCTGGCCGATCGCGTTGACCCGTTCGAGTTCAGTGAACATCCGGCGCGACTGGTATTGCACGTGCACCAGATACATCGCGCTTGCCAGCAGCGCAATCAGCAGGAAAACGTTCAGGCGCATCATGCCGGTGCATCCGTCCTGCGAGCCACGCGCATCACCGCGCTGCGCGCCCGCGGGTTGGCCGCGATTTCATCCGCCCCCGGCCTGATGCGCTCGAGTGCCTGGAGCTGCAGAGCCTTAGGGGCGGCGAACGGCGCACGGCGATCGAACACGGCGCGCGAATGACGCGCGATGAATTGCTTGACGATCCGGTCTTCGAGCGAATGGAAGCTGATCACAACGAGCCGGCCTTGAGGTTGCAGCACATGAAGACTTGCCTCTAGCGCCTGTTGCAGCTCTTCAAGCTCGGCGTTGATGAAAATCCGAAAAGCCTGAAATGTGCGCGTTGCAGGGTTCTGGCCCGGCTCGCGGGTTTTGACCGCGCCAGCCACGAGCCCGGCCAGATCGGCGGTGGTTGAAACTGGGCGCCGCTCCTGTCGGCGAGCAGCAATCGCCTTTGCAATCGAAACAGCAAACCGTTCTTCGCCATAGTCACGAATCACCTCCGCCATCTGCCGCACATCCGCCGTGAGCAGCCACTCGGCCACCGTTTGGCCGCGCGACGTATCCATCCGCATGTCCAGCGGTCCGTCGAAACGGAAGCTGAAGCCGCGCTCGGGTGTGTCGATTTGCGGCGAACTCACGCCCAAATCGAGCAATACCCCACAGGCCGAGACCGGGCCAAGAGCCCCAAGCTCCCGAAACCCCTGATGCCGCATCGTGAAGCGCGTATCGGCGATCGCAAGGCCTGCAGCCACCGCCTGCGGGTCCTTGTCGAACCCGATCAACTCGCCTTGCGGCGAGAGCCGCGCGAGAATGAGACGCGAATGACCGCCCCGGCCGAACGTCGCATCCACATAGGTTCCGTTCGGATCCGTGATCAGCGCATCGACGGCCTGGCTCAGCAAGACGGTGACGTGTCCACATGGACTTTCCACTCGCTTCCTTCAAAAAGAGAAGTCCTCGAAGACGTCCGGCATGTCTTCGCTCAGCACTTCGGCTTCCTTCTCGTCGTAGATGGCCTTGTCCCACAACTCCAGATAACTCCCCATGCCCAGCAGCACGATTTCCTTGGTCAGCGCCGCGGCGCTGCGCAGCTCGGGCGGCACCAGGATGCGGCCGGTGGAATCGAGTTCGACATCCATTGCATGGCCAAGAAACATTCGCTTGACCCAGCGCGCCTTCTGCGGCAGTTCGGAGATCTTTTTCGAGAAGGCCGGCCACTCGGTTCGCGGAAAGATCGCCAGACATTTGTCGGTATGCCGCGTCACCGTCAACTGCCCGGAAGCCACCGCTTCGAGCACGTCGCGATGGCGCTTGGGAACTGACAACCGCCCCTTGCCATCCAGCATCGCGTACGACGCCCCTTGAAACGACACACCTTCAGGCACGGCAGACGATCTCCAAACCCCGAATCAGCCCAAAAACAACAGCGAAGCCCACGATTTCCCACCTCACTGCACCTTTTTGCACTGTAGCAGGATTGCGCAGGCGCGCCAAGGCGTGGCCATGCGCAATGGCAATCAAATCAACCACTTAGGATCTGGAATGCGAAAAGCGGGCTGCGAAAATCGTTCTAAATTAACGACTTAGAACCGCATCTGAAGAAACTGAAGCAAATGCCGAAACCGTCGAGTTCAGGGTTTATCCCGATTCAACTCGATGCACGGCTGTGCAGCCGCTCAGTGCTGGGGAAGACCGCGTGGGGTGCCCCAGCGGATCAGAGGATGTAGCGCGAAAGATCCTCGTCACGGCTCAGGTCCTCGAGCCTTGCATTGACGTAGTCGGCGTCGATGCGCACAGTCTGGCCGCCAAGGCTGGCGGCATCGAAACTCACCTCGTCGAGCAGGCGCTCCATCACCGTGGAAAGCCGCCGCGCGCCGATGTTCTCGGTGCGCTCGTTCACGTCGCAAGCGATCTGCGCCAGGCGCGTGACACTTTCTGGCAGGAATTCGAGCGTGACCTGCTCGGTCGCGAGCAGCGCTTCGTACTGCTTGACCAGCGAAGCTTGTGTCTGGGTCAGGATGGCCTCAAAGTCGGCGACCGAAAGCGATTGCAATTCGACCCGGATGGGAAACCGGCCCTGCAGCTCCGGGATCAGGTCGCTCGGTTTGGACAGGTGAAAGGCGCCGGACGCGATGAACAGAATGTGGTCGGTCTTGATCGCACCGTATTTGGTCGAGACGGTGGTGCCTTCGACCAGCGGCAGCAGGTCGCGCTGCACGCCCTGGCGCGACACTTCGCCTGCGCTATGTTCGCCGCGCGAGGTCACCTTGTCGATCTCGTCGATGAAGACGATGCCGTTCTGCTCGGCATTGCGGATTGCCTGCGTCTTGATCTCGTCCTCGTTGACCAGCTTGGCCGCCTCTTCGTCGGCGACCAGCTTCAACGCCTCGGCGATCTTGAGCTTGCGAGTGGTGCGTTTTTCCTGACCGAACTGGCTGAACATGCCGCGCAGTTGCTCGGTCATTTCTTCCATGCCGGCCGGGCCCATGATCTCGAGCTGGGGGCTCGATTGAGCCAGATCGAGTTCGATTTCCTTGTCGCCCAACTGCCCCTCGCGCAGCTTCTTGCGAAACGCCTGTCGCGCCGCGCCGTCGCTCGGCACCGGAGATTCGGAGTTGCCGGACGAGCGCGGCGGCGGAATAAGCGCGTCGAGCACCCGTTCTTCGGCCGCGTCCTCGGCTCGCGCGCGCACCTTCTTCATTTCGGATTCGCGGGTTTGTTTCACCGCAATGTCGGCCAGATCGCGAATGATTGCATCCACGTCCTTGCCGACGTAGCCGACCTCGGTGAACTTGGTGGCTTCGACCTTGATGAACGGCGCATCCGCGAGCCGCGCCAGGCGGCGCGCGATTTCGGTCTTCCCAACACCGGTCGGACCGATCATCAGAATATTTTTCGGCGTGATCTCGTGCCGCAAGCTTGATTCGACTTGCTGGCGCCGCCAGCGATTGCGCAGCGCGATCGCGACCGCCCGTTTTGCCTGGTTCTGGCCGACGATGTGACGATCGAGTTCGGAGACGATCTCCTGCGGGGTCATGGAAGACATCAGGAATTGAGCGTTTCGATGGTGTGGTGCATGTTGGTGTAGATGCACAGTTCCCCGGCGATTT
>JBDTRV010000303.1:0-4174 GCA_039931475.1 Burkholderiales bacterium
CCAGCACGCCCAGGCGCTTGAAGTCGGCCATCTGCTGCGCGATCTGCTCGGTTGCAAAGGCGCGGCTTTTGGCCTGCATGTCGTCGCGGCCGAGCTTGCGGCCAAACTTCTTCTCGATCGCGTTCTCGATCGGCAGGCCGTGGCAGTCCCAACCCGGCACATAAAGGGCGTCGAGGCCCTTCAACTGCCGCGCCTTGGTGATCATGTCCTTCAGGATCTTGTTGACCGCGTGGCCCATGTGGATCTGGCCGTTGGCATACGGCGGGCCGTCGTGCAAGATGAACTTGGGCGCACCGTGGCGGGCGTCGCGCAGCTTCTTGTAGATACCTTTTTCGTCCCACTCGCGCGTCCATTGCGGCTCGCGTTTGGGCAGGTCGCCGCGCATCGGGAATGGCGTGTCGGGCAGGTTCAGGGTGGCGCGATAGTCCGTTTTGGTGCCAGTGGCAGCGGGCGTTTCAGCAGCGGTGTCGGTGCTCAGCATTGCGAAGTTCTCGTGACGGTCCACAGGCTTGGCCCGCCCGGCTCTTGTCAGAACGGCGCGGGCGGAAAAAAGAGGAAAGGAGGGCGGAGGTCGCGGCCGGGGCCTGCCGATCGGCGCGCGGCCAACATGCGATGCGGTCGCTAAATTCGGTCGCGGGTGGTCTGGCGCAACGTCTGGCCATGGAGGGAGTCGAACCAGGCGCGGGCATCGGCGCTGTCCTTGGCGATGCCGGATCGAAGGGCGTCGAGCCCGTCGTACTTGAGCTCGTCGTGCAGTTTGGAGAGGAGGTCCACGCGAATGAGTTTACCGTAGGCCTCGCGTCCGGCCATGGCGTCGGGCCAGTCCAGGCAGTGCGTCTCCAGCAGTACGCGGCCTCCATTGACGTCGGCCGAATCGAGCGATGGCCGCACCCCCATGTTCGCCACCCCGGGCAATGGCGCGTCGCCGATGCCGTGCACCTGCACCACGAAGATACCGCTGGCGGCCGGTTTCCAATGGGCAAAGCGCAGATTCAGCGTTCTGAATCCCAGGGTCTGCCCGAGCTTGCGGCCGTGCACCACATGGCCGCTGATACTGTAGGGGCGGCCGAGCAGGGCCGCGGCTTCGTCCATGTCGCCGGCCGCGAGCGCTTCCCGCACCGCCGAGCTGGACACGCGCAGCCCGTGCACCTCGTAGCTGTTCATGCGCGCGACGTCGAAGCCGCCGGCTGAACCGGCCGCATCCAGCATCGAGTAGTCGCCACCACGTTTGGCTCCGAAGCGGAAGTCGTCGCCGACGAGAACGTACCGAACGCCGAGCGCACGCACCAGAACATCGTCGATGAAACTCTGCGGTGACTGCGACGCCAGCTTGGCGTCGAAGCGCATCACCATGCACTGGTCGATGCCGGACGCGGCGAGTTCGGCCAGCTTGTCGCGCAGGGTGCCGATGCGCGCCGGCGCCAGCTCAGGCTTGTGCGCCAAGGCGGCGAAATAGTCGCGCGGATGCGGCTCGAACGTCATCACGCTGGCCGGCACGCCGCGCAGTCGCGCCTCGTTCTGCAGCAGTGCGAGCATCGCTTGATGACCGCGGTGAACGCCGTCGAAATTGCCGATCGTCAAAGCGCACGCGGGTGCCACGCCGGGGTGCTGGAAGCCGCGAAAGACCTTCATCGGTTCGATATGATTTTTGTAGCACGAATGCGCCAGTTGGCCGGCGCGTCAAGCCGAAATGTCACGAAACGGGTATATTGTCACTCACGCTCGCTGCCATTGGCTGGTGCGGATGTTTGCGCCGGCGGTGGTTCCATGTTTACCCGGGAGCCCCATCTTGAAGGTTTTGAAGCTGTCTGCGCAGGGCTTGCCTCAGTCCTGGATCACGCTGGAGCAGGCCGTGCTGCACTACGCCGCGGAGGAAGTGCGCTGGGAGGTCGGCGCCGAAGTGGCGGTGTTTCGCGGGGGGCACAACGCGGCCACGGGTGAGCAATCGCGCATCGCCATCTGCAGCATCATTGGCACCAGGGGCGTGCCGCGCATCAACCCGTTCAACCTGCGCCCGGGGCTCACCAACAGCAAACTGTTCGCGCGCGACCGCAACATCTGCGCCTACTGCGGCGGCCAGTTCCACGAAGAGGAACTGACCCGCGAGCACATCATCCCGTTCGCGCAAAAGGGCGTCGATAGCTGGATGAACGTGGTGACCGCGTGCAAGCCTTGCAATCACAGAAAAAGCAGCCGCACGCCGGAGCAGGCGCACATGCCGCTCCTCTACGCGCCGTATGTGCCGAGCCTGTGGGAGGATTTCATCCTGCGCAATCGGCGGATTCTGGCCGATCAGATGGAGTTTCTGATGGCGCACCTGCCGCGGACGTCGCGGCTGCACGGGTAAGGCCCGGCAGTGGCTGCGCAGCACCCGGGCGCTTGAGTAGGGACTCGAACCATCAACCGCTGGCAGATGCGTCGATGGGCCGACTCCGGAGCGCCTGCCCGCCGCCATAGCTGGTTTGCGCCGGCGCCTGGCCGCCGAGGCAAACGCGAATCGCGCAGTATTTGAACTCGGGAATCTTCGCGAACGGATCGAGCGCGGCGTTGGTCAGCTTGTTGATCGCGGCTTCGTAGTAACAGAAGGGCACGAACACCGCGCCGCGTGGCGAGCTGTCGTCGGCGCGCGCGTACAACGTCACCGCGCCGCGGCGCGACTCGATCGTGATCACATCGCCCGGCTTGGCGCCCATGTCGGCGAGGTCGAGCGGATGCACGAGTGCCACCGGATCGGGCTCGAGCGCGTCGAGCACCGGAGCGCGCCGCGTCATGCTGCCGGTGTGCCAGTGTTCGAGCTGGCGGCCGGTGATCAGCACCATCGGGTATTCCTTATCGGGCCGCTCGTCGGCCGGGATGATGTCGGCCGGAACGAAGCGCGCACGGCCACCTTCACGCGGGAACGACTCGGTGAACACCACCGACTGGCCCGGATCTCCTTCCTTCTCGCACGGATAGGTCACAGCGCCCTCGCGAGCAAGCCGCTCCCAGGTGATGCCGCCGATGCTCGGCATGGTGCGACGCATTTCGTCGAACACATCGGACACGTGGTTGTAGTGCCAGTCAAGGCCCATGCGCTGGCCAATCTGCTGGATGATCCAGAGGTCTTGCCGCGCATCGCCGGGCGGATCGATCGCCTGGCGTCCCATCTGCACCAGGCGGTCGGTGTTGGTGAAGCTGCCGGTTTTTTCGGGGAACGCGCTGGCGGGCAGGATCACGTCGGCCAGATAAGCGGTCTCGGTCAAAAAGATGTCCTGGACCACGAGGTGATCGAGCGCGGCCAACGCCTCGCGCGCGTGATTCGCATCCGGGTCCGACATGGCGGGGTTTTCACCCTGCACGTACATGCCGCGGATGCCGCCGTTCTTGATCGCATGCATCACTTCGACCACGGTCAAGCCGACCTGGTCGTCGAGCGAGCCGGCCGGAACCTGCCAGGCTTTCTCGAAGCTCGCGCGTATCGCCGGGTTCGAGACGTGCTGGTAGTCCGGGAACATCATCGGGATCAGTCCCGCGTCCGACGCGCCCTGAACATTGTTCTGCCCGCGCAACGGATGAAGGCCGGTGCCAGGGCGGCCGATCTGGCCGGTCATCAGTGCCAGCGCAATCAGGCAACGCGCGTTGTCGGTGCCATGCACATGCTGCGAAACGCCCATGCCCCAGAGGATCATGGACGCCCTGGACGTGGCATACAGCCGCGCGACGTAGCGAATGCTTTCGGCGTCGATGCCGCAGATCGGCGCCATCGCCTCCGGTGTGTAGCCCGCAACGTTCTTCCTTAAATCGTCGTAGCCGATGGTGCGGCTCGCGATGAAATCCGCGTCGACCAGGTTCTCGCTGACGATGACGTTCATCATTGCGTTGAACAAGGCCACGTCGGTGTCGGGCTTGAACTGCAAGTGGCGGTGCGCACGGCGTGCAATGTCCGTGCGGCGTGGATCGCAGACGATCAGAGAGCTGCCATTGTTCACCGCGTTCTTGATCCAGCTCGCGGCCACCGGGTGATTCACGCCCGGATTGGCGCCGACGATCATCACGACCTCGGCCTTGGCCACGTCCAACACCGGGTTGCTGACCGCGCCCGAGCCGATGCCTTCGAGCAGCGCGACCACGCTCGATGCGTGGCACAGGCGCGTGCAGTGGTCCACGTTGTTGCTGCCGAAGCCGGTGCGCACCA
>JBDTRV010000304.1:0-4174 GCA_039931475.1 Burkholderiales bacterium
CCCAAGCCCACGAGTTCGCCGGCGCGGCGCGCCGTCACGAGCGAGTGCGATCCGCGCAAGGCAGCCACGAGCTGCGCCGGTTTTGCGGCGGCCGACCAACCGTTGGCGCGGTAGAGGGCAAGCGCCTCGTCCGGCTCAATCACGCAGGCGAGCGCGATTTCGATTGAAGCGTGGTTTTGGTCGTAGGTCATCGATGGGCCTCGCATGCAACCGACCCTTCGCCCCGCCGGTAGCGCTCGCGGCAACGAGCCACGAACTCCTAGCTGACGCGCAACCCGCGCGCAAAGCAACCTGCCCCGAGCCCTTCGACCTTCCATTCGCCACAGCTTCGGGCGTCACCCAGACGTTTCCGCGGCTATGATTGCACAGGGCGAGCAGGACGCCCTCTCTCGCAAAAGCTCTTTCGCACCTGCGGCGCCCGGCGCCTCCCTTTGTTGCCCTCCTCATCGGCCCCACTGCGAGACAAGGCCATTCTTGATGCGGAGTCGCTATGCAAGCAACTGGTCCTCGTGTTTCTTCCGCCGAGCCTGCCACTGGCAGCGGCGCTTTGTCCAATTTCACCGGACCGTTGCGCGCTCAGGCGCGGCGGTTGCACCGCGCGGCGCTGTCGGAAAGTGTGTCGGCATCCCTTCCGGTGTTGCGGCGGCTGCGCGCCGCCGGAATCTTTTCGAACGAACCGTTGTCCGTGCTCTTCGCGGGCCGCCGGCAAATAAAGCGTAAGCACCTGTTGCGATTGTTGGCGATCGAGGCCGGCTTCGGAGACTGGGAGAGCCTGTGCGCCGCCGTAGCCCACGATCCGTGCTCGAGGCGGTCCGAGATCGACCTGATCGAACGCTGCTGGATGCATGCAAACGACTGGTTTGCGACCGAGCGCGAAGCCCACGCGTACGCAGCGGTTCATGGCGGCAAAGTGCGACGATATGCAGGCCACGCAGTGATCCTGCGGCCAGATCCGCAAGTCTTGGCGGACACAAAGACGAGGCCGTCGGAATGACGCCGGCGGTCGCCTTTGAGTGGGTGAGTCCCGCTTCGCCACTCGGTTTTTTGTTGCTCGCGCTTGCGCTCGTCCGGCCGGCCGCGCGCTTGCACAACGTGCTGCTGTGGCTCGGCGGGCGGTTGATTCCGATTCTGTTGTGTGCTGTCTACGCCGTGCTGCTGGTCCGGTATTGGGGCAGCGCGCCGGGCGGCGGCTTTGGCAGCCTCGATGCCGTCGCGACCTTGTTCGCTGCGCCCGGCAAATTGCTTGGCGGCTGGGTTCACTACCTCGCGTTCGATCTTCTGATCGCGCGCTGGATCGTCGACGACGGCTTGGCGGCGCGGCTGCCGCGCTGGCTGCTGCTGCCGTGCCTGATACCGGCCTTTTTGTACGGGCCGGTCGGGTTGCTGCTGTATCTTGCATTGCGCACGGTGGCGATTCGCGGACGGCGAATGGACCGTCAAGACCTTGCCTGAAATCCGCGTATCGAGGAGTGCCTCGCGCACAAGGTGCGGTCAGGTGAAATAATCGGTCCATCCAACTTTTTGCAGGACACGACAAATGAGCGACGACAGCCAGCAACGCATCGACCAGTTGGTCAAGGACAACGAGATCGTATTGTTCATGAAAGGCAATGCGAGCTTTCCGATGTGCGGTTTCTCCGGCCGCGCGATTCAGATCCTCAAGGCCTGCGGCGTCGAGCCGAAGGGACTGCAGACCGTGAACGTGCTGGAAGACGATGGCATCCGCCAGGGCATCAAGGAGTACAGCAACTGGCCGACGATTCCGCAACTCTATGTACGTGGCGAGTTCGTTGGCGGCTCGGACATCATGATGGAGATGTACGAGTCGGGCGAGTTGCAGCAGGTGCTGACCAACCCAGCGACTTGACAGTGGCCACTGCGCGCGGACGCTCCGCTTGGCGGAGTGGGCCGACCGCAGAGGCCGCGCTATCGCTGGCACGAAGACTTGGCGTGCCGCCTTGGCACGTCGCCCGGGCACACCGCACGGGCACACCGCCCTTGGCACCATGCCTTGGCATGACTCCTTGGCATGACGGTTTCTCAGTGCCAAATTTGCTGCTGGTACCCGCAGGCGTCGATACCGTCGGTGGCGCGGCTGTTTTTAGGCAACTTTTAGGCCATTTTCGCTGGTCGCAACAAGGTTTCCAGCTATCGTTTGGATAGCAACCGGGTCGGTCCGGCAGTAAGGCCTATTCGGGCGCGCTTCGGTCACTTCCGCTGTTTTGGGTCGGTTGCGCGGCTGCCTCATTCTGCGTCCGCGCAGTTGGTGTGGAGCGCACATCCAGCAATGTGGCGGGGACTTCCGGTTTCTCGCTGACTGGAGCAATATCCGCGGCGTTCGCCGGCTCAAGTGCGTCCCTTTCTTCGGCCGCGCCTTTTTCGGTCACCTCGTCTGCAGCCGTCTCTTTTTCAGTCGCGTCTTGCTCGGCTGTGTTTTTTTCGGCGCGGTCTTTCTCGGCTACGGCTCGCCCGGCCATGTCTCTTGCGGTCATGTCGCCCTCAACCGCCGCTGATTCGGGGGACGGAGCAGCCTCGGCAGTCGGCACCGCCGCGCGGCGCGCCGGCTCCGCTGCCATCGACGCTGAAGCCGGGGTCGGAGTATCCAACCCTACGGTGGCACGGGCACCGTCCGCAGCGGCGGCGGAACTGCCTTGCTCCAACGCAGGAGCTTCGTCCGCTGCCGGCAACGGCGGCACGGGAATAGGCATGGGCCTGGTGACGGATTTCGCTTGCGCAAGCGGCGCCTGGTTTGACTGAATTCGGGGTTGGACTGCTGCCGAGCCGACGCCAGCCGCTTGCGCATCCGGCCCCGCCTTCTGGTCGGATGCTGGCTCGGGGCGGGGCTTCGGCGCTGCGTCCGCGGGCGAGCTGGAAGCGGAAGCCGCGACTGCGGGAGCGGCGGAGTCGACCGCCGAAGGGGCGCTGATCTCCGGTCGCGCGCCGACGGCACTCGGGTTTTCCGAGTCGCGCCCATAGAGCCACCACCAGGCGCCCGCAGCCAGCGCGAATGCGACGGCGACCGAGAGCAACCAGGCGCCCCAGCCACCGCCTTGGCCGTAGCCCATGAGCGTGACAGGCGCGGAGTCCGGATCGGCGCGAAGGGGCTCCTGTAGCGCGTTGGACGGCTCGGGTCGCGACTCGGGCGCCGTTTTGGCGATTGGCGGTCCCGGCGAACGCACGGATCGTACCGGTGCCGGCACGGCCGCCGTGCCGGTTGCGGCCGCATGTTCGCGCACCAATTCGGACGGCCCTGACACGGGTTTGTTGGCGGCAGCCATCGCCACGGAACGATGCGGGAGCTGGGCGGCGCGCTCCAGCCGCGCAATTTCAGCCTCCACCTCGGCCCGGATGAAGTTCAGCGGAAGTGGATGGCTGCTCTCCAGGTCGTCATCGCGAACCGTGACTAATGGCGCGCCTTCCACGTCTCCGGGCGCAAAGGAGCCACGCCGAGGGCTGCGCGGTGATCCAGGCTCGGCGGGAGATTGGGACAAACGGGCCTCTTCAGTTCAGTTGCGAACGCACAAGGTCCTTTTTATCGCAATTGCGCAAGCGAGATGAATCGCTCAGGCCAAAACCGACGTCAACCGCGCAGACTGAGAAGTGAACGAGCCAGGATGCGGCCTGCCGGCGATGCGCTGGATGCGCCATGCGTTTTTCTCCGGCGCTCGCGCACGGCAAACCTCTAATTTTCTAACCGGGTCGCCCGAAGAAGTGTCGCGTGGTTGCCTGACCTGCAAATCGGTCCGCTTTCTGACGCGGTCAAACCGCGTTTGACGTATCGAACGGTTGGCTTGGCGCCGAGCACCCACCGCGCGGTGGAGCGGATCGAAAAAAGGGGCCGCCAATGGCGCTGTCGCCGGCCTTCGGATCAATCGAACATCAGCGCCGGCAGGAACAGGCTGATCTGCGGAATGTAGGTCACGAGCAGCAAGAACAGCAGCAGGATCATCAGCCACGGCAGCGCGGCTTTGGTGACCTGCACCAGATTCATCCCAGTGATGCCGCTCGTGACGAACAGATTCAGCCCGACCGGCGGCGTAATCATGCCGATCTCCATGTTCACCACCATGATGACGCCCAGGTGAATCGGGTCGATCCCCAATTGCTCGGCAATCGGAAAGAAGATCGGCGCCAGGATCAGGATGATGCCGGTGGGCTCCATGAAGTTGCCGGC
>JBDTRV010000305.1:0-4160 GCA_039931475.1 Burkholderiales bacterium
TGCGCGCCACCGCGTCGGTGCCGCTGCCGGCCGAAAACGGCACGACGAGCTTGATGGTCTGCTGCGGATATTCGCCGGCAGGCTGCGCCTGCGCAAGCGGCGAATGCGCCGACGCCACGACCAGCCACGTCGCCGCAGCGCGGGCAGCGATGCCGAATTTTCGTCGATTGAACATCATCATCTTTGTCTCCTGGTGAATTGCCGTTGTCAGGTAGTCGGGCGGATCACCCGATCCTGCGCCTCTTCATACGGCGGGCTGTAGATCACGAGCAACCGCACCGGCTCGTCGCTGATCACGGTAAAGGTGTGCATCGCATCGGCCGGGAAGAAACAGCAATCGCCGGGGCCGAGCTCGCAGCGCTCGCCGCCGACTTCGGCCACGGCGCGCCCTTCGAGCATGTAGCAGACCTGCTCGATGCCCGGATGCGCATGCGGCAACGCGCCCTTGCCTTTCTCGATCCGGCCGACAAGCAGCTCGATCTGCTTCGCGCCGACGGTCTCGGGCCCGATCAACCGCTTGTTCAAGGTGCCGGTGTGGTTGGCCGGGTGGTAGCCCTCGATGTCCGATTCCCGAACGAAATAGCGCTGACTCATGCGTGTCTCCTTTGACCTTGTTGGCAAGCCCGCACAAGCGTATCAGCCGGCCGCCCCCGGAACGAAGCGATCGAAGGTGTCGTCGAGCCTTGCCAGCCAGATCGCCTTGCTGGCGGAGTCGGCAAAGCTTGCCTCGAAACTGTTGCGCGCCAAGGCATAGGCGTGCGTCGCGTCGAGGTCGGTCGCACCGAAAACCTGAACGAAGTTCTCATTGATATAGCCGCCAAAGTACGCTGGATCGTCCGAGTTGACCGTGGCGGCAAGCCCGGCATCGAGCAACTGGCGCAGGTTGTGCGCCGCCATGTCGGGAAACACGCGCAGCTTCACGTTGGACAGCGGGCAGACCGTGAGCGCCACGCGCTTTGACGCAAGCCGGGAGACGAGGGCCGGGTCTTCCAGCGATCGCACCCCGTGGTCGATGCGCTCGACTGCAAGCACGTCGAGCGCGGTGCGCACGTACGCCGCCGGCCCCTCCTCACCGGCGTGCGCCACCCGGTGCAAGCCAAGCTCTTTGGCCCGCGCAAAGACACCCGCAAACTTCTCCGGCGGATGGCCACGCTCGCTCGAATCCAGGCCCACTCCAATGAACTGATGGCGAAATGGCAGCGCCTGCTCGAGCGTCTCGAAAGCTTCTTCCTCACTCAAGTGACGCAAAAAGCACAGTATCAGCGCCGCGCTCACGCCCAACTGCTCGCCGGCGTTGACGCAGGCGCGGTGCAGCCCGCCGATGACCACTTCCATCGGCACGCCGCGTGCGGTGTGAGTCTGCGGATCGAAGAAAATTTCCGCGCGCAGCACGTTGTCGGCCGCGGCTCTTTGGAGGTAGGCCCAGGCCATGTCGTGGAAATCCTGCTCGGTCCGAAGCACGGCGGCGCCAGCGTAGTAGATGTCGAGAAAGCTTTGCAGATCGTCGAACTCATACGCCCGCCGCAGCGCCTCGACGTCTTGATACGGCAGCGCGATCGAGTTGCGCTCGGCCAATGCAAACATCAACTCGGGTTCGAGCGAGCCTTCGATGTGAATGTGCAGCTCGGCCTTCGGCATGGCGCGCAGCAGCTCGGGGAGCCTGGCTTTTGAAATTTCAGGAGTGCGAGTCATCGGCCTGCTCCTTTGGAAAATGGCAAAGACAAACGTGGTTAAACGCGGTTGATTCATCCTACCCGTAGGCGCCGCACGCGCACTCGCTCTTCAGTTTGCAGCCCATCCCTAGAATCGTCACGCCAACCTCCAAGCGCCTCGTGAAATCTGAACTACCTGCCCTTCCCGCTTGCGCGTCGCAGGACGCTTCGGATGGCGCGTGCGGGCTGGTGGCGCTCGAAGCGCGGCTCACGCAGGACCTGGCGTGGCTCGAACTGCCATCCAAACGTTGGGGCATACCGCGCCTGCACGAAGGCGCGCCGGTGCTCGAAGTGGCCGTCATCGGCGCGGGCATGGCTGGCCTCGCGGCGCTCGCGGTGCTCAAGCATCTGGGCATCGATGCGCGCGCCTTCGACCGCGCGCCCGAAGGCTTTGAAGGCCCCTGGGCCACGACCGCGCGCATGGAAACGCTGCGTTCGCCCAAGCATCTGACCGGGCCGGCACTGGGCCTTCCGGCGTTGACGTTCCGGGCCTGGTACGAGGCCCAGTTCGGCACTGCCGCCTGGGCTGGTCTGGACAAGATTCCGCGCCTCATGTGGATGGACTACTTGCGCTGGTACCGCAAGGTGCTCGCGCTCGACGTGCAAAGCGGATGCGAAGTGCGCCGAATCACGCCCCGCGCCGACGGTATGGTGAGCCTGCTGATGCGCGGGCGACTTGGCGAGCATGAAGTGATGGCGCGCCGCGTGGTGCTGGCGTCCGGCCGCGACGGCCTCGGGGGCATGGCGGTGCCGGAGTTCGCCAAGGCACTGCCGAAGACGCGTTGGGCCCACTCGTCCGATCCGCTCGACCACGCCAACTTGCGGGATTTGAGAGTCGGCGTGGTCGGCGCCGGCGCCTCGGCGATGGACAGCGCCGCCAGCGCGCTCGAAGCCGGCGCGGCGCGGGCAGACCTTTTCATCCGGCGCACCGACCTGCCACGCATCAACAAGAGCAAGGGCGCGCTCAACCCGGGCCTCACCCACGGCCACTTCATGCTGCCGGACGAATGGAAATGGCGGCTGCGCCACTACATCAACCAGCAGCAGGTGCCGCCGCCCAGGAACAGCACTTTGCGCGTGTCGCGCCATCCGAATGCGCGATTTCACCTTGGTTCCGCGGTGCAAGGTGCGCGCGAGGAAAACGGAGCGTTGGTGTTGACGACGGCGCGCGGCGCGTTCGAGCTCGACTTCCTGATCTTCGCCACCGGCTTCAAGGTGGACTTTGCCGCCCGGCCCGAGCTCGCCGCGATCGCGCCCCACATCCGCTTCTGGCGCGACCGCTTCGCGCCGCCGGATGGCCAGCCCGACACCGAGCTCGAGGATTCGCCCGACCTCGGCCCGGCATTCGAGTTCCAGTCCAAAGGCCGCGCCGTCTGCCCTGGTTTGTCGAGCATCCACTGCTTTTGCTGGCCCGCCACCCTGAGCCACGGCGCAATTTCGGGTGACATCCCGTCGATCAGCGAAGGGGCCGAGCGGCTTGGCCAGGGCATTGCCGCACTGCTGTACCGGGAAGACGTGGCGGCGCATTTCGCGGCGCTCGAAGCGTATGCCGAACCCGAACTGCTCGGCGACGAATGGACCCGTTGGCCCGGACCAGACGACTGAGCGGACATGCTGCTTGCTTTTCGACGCTGGCGACAAGCGCGTGGCCGATCGCGCTAGTATGAGACGATCGCGCCCGCACCTGCATCCGATGCCCGACCCTCGAACCGACATGATCGACTGCGCCAGCCACCTCGCCAAAGGCGGTGCGACGCAACGCTTGCGCCAGCACCGCAGCAAGGTGGTGGGCGCCACGCGCGGCAGTTGGGAGGCGTTGTTCTCGCCCGCGCTCGAAGGGTTGTCGCCGGCCGAGCGCTTTCTGGTCGCGATCTATGCATGCAACCTGACGCCCGCCCCAGAACTCGCCCAACGCTATCGAGAGCGCAACTGGGCCGATGGCATCGATGACGCATTGATGCGAACCATCGAACGCGCCGAGCGTGACGATGCGGTCATTCGCGCGGTTGCGAGTCAGCGCCAGTGCGCCCTGCTGCGCTTTACGCGAATCCTGGTCGACTCTCCCAAAGACGGCGATCGCGCCGCCGTGGCTGAACTCACCCAAGCCGGCGTGTCGACGCCCGGCATCGTCGCGCTCGCCCAATTGATCGGCTTCATCACCTATCAGACGCGCATGGTCGCAGCCCTCGGTGCGCTTGAAGTGCTTCACGCTGGTAATTGAGCGCCGCGCGAATATGACGAAGATCATCCGTCGCAACGGCTTCACCAACGAGACCCTCGGCTGGCGCGCATGGCTCGACGTGGTCGATCTGGCGGACGCCACGCAGCAGCAGCTCGAAGTGCTGGACGAAAGCCACCCCAGCGCCAAGTCGATGGACTACTACCGGTTGCTGGCGCACCAGAGCGACGTGCTGCGCCAGCGCTCGGCCGCGTTCAACGCGATCATGT
>JBDTRV010000306.1:0-4155 GCA_039931475.1 Burkholderiales bacterium
TCGACCCGCCGGCACGAAACCCGCGCGCAGCGCTTCCGCGAAACGCGACTCCCACTGCGCGCGCTGCGCCGGGGGCTCCGCCTGCGCCAAGGCCCGCGCGACGCGCTGGTTCACGGCTTCGATGGTCGTTTCTTCTCCCTTCGCGTACTTCTCCAGCAGCACCTCCGTGCTGATGTCTTGCGCGGGCAGGTTTTGCCGTGTCGGGGAGATCGATGGCTGGGCGGCGTGCATGGAAAAAAATCGGTGGTGGGGTTAGTTGACGAAAGGGCGCGTTGCCGCGAGTCAGTGCGATATCGACTTTAGGACGCACGGCGCCGCAGTGGAATGATCCAGGTCAAGCATGTGCGGTGCCGGGCGGACCGCGACCGAACCGATCGGCAATCAGGTTGATGGCCTCGCAATGCTGGTCAGCACGAGCGCGATTCCGCGCGTCAACGCGCTGGGCGTGACTGGGGAAAGGAGACTCAACACGCTGCCCGAAGTGCCGACTTTCGACGAGATGCCGGGCTTGAAGGCTATCCGATGCTCAACTGTTCCGGCATCTTCACGCCGGCGAAAACGCCTCTGGCGATTGCGTTACAAAGAGCACTCATCGATTGCGCGGTGAACTGAAGCCCTCAAATTGGCAGACGCTCGCAGCGGCTTTCAGGGTAGACCCGGCCCGCCCGCGATGTCACCAGCGCTCCTGCCGATTGTCTACTTTTAAAGCGTCAGCTCCAGGCCAGTGCGCGCGTGGAGTTGTCCTCGTCGGCGCTGTCCATCAACTTCGGCTGCGGAGGTCCGAATTCCGGACACGCCCGCAGCGCCCGCGTCAGCGAGCGGTTAGTGGCGAGACACCGTGCGGCGCCTTTGTGTAGAACTGCTGTCTCAAGCGCCTTCCCAGCGCGCGAGCACGAGGCTGGCGTTCGTACCGCCGAAGCCGAAGCTGTTGGACAGCGCGGTGCGGATAGGCGCATCCACCGTTTGACGCACGAGCGGCATACCTTCGGCGGCCGGGTCGAGCGTTTCGATATTGGCCGAGCCGGCAATGAAGCCTTGCTGCAGCATCAGCAGGCAGTAGATGGCTTCCTGCACACCGGTTGCGCCTAGTGAATGCCCGGTAAGGGATTTGGTTGACGAAAACCGCGGAATCGCACCGCCAAACACGGCCTGGATGGCGCGCAATTCCGGCACGTCGCCCACGGGCGTCGACGTGCCGTGGGTGTTGATGTAGTCGATGGGTCGGTCCAGACCGGCAATGGCCTGCTGCATGCAGGCGATCGCGCCCTCGCCCGAAGGTGCGACCATGTCCGCGCCGTCCGAAGTGGCCCCGAAGCCAACCACCTCGCCGAGGATGTTGGCGCCGCGCATCTGTGCGTGCTCCAGGCTCTCAAGCACCGCGGCGCCGCCGCCGCCCGAGAGCACGAAGCCGTCGCGGTTCGCGTCGTAGGCGCGTGAGGCCTTCTCGGGCGTGGCGTTGTAGGCGCTCGACATGGCGCCCATTGCATCGAACAGCATGCCCATGCCCCAGCTGACTTCCTCACCGCCGCCGGCAAACATCACATCCTGCAGCCCAAAGGCAATCTGTTGGGCGGCCGCGCCGATGCAATGTGCCGAAGTGCTGCAGGCCGAGGTGATGGAGTAGTTGATGCCCTTGATGCCGAAGTTGGTCGACAGGCAGGCCGAGACGGTGGAGCTCATGCAGCGCGTGACCTGGTAGGGCCCGACGCGGCGAATTCCCTTGCTTCGCAAAATGTCGGCCGAGGCGATCTGGTTCTCGGGCGAACCACCGCCCGAGCCCATGATCAGGCCGGTGCGCGGATGCGACACCTGCTCGGGTGCAAGGCCCGATTCGGCAATGGCATGGGCGAGCGACACATGCGCGTAGGCGGCCGCGTCGCCCATGAAGCGCAAGTGCTTGCGGTCGATCAGAGCTTCGAGGTCGATCTGCGGGACGCCGGCCACTTGGCTGCGCAGGCCCATTTCGGTGAACTGCGGCATGGCGCGAATACCCGAGCGGCCTTCGCGCAGCGATGCGGTGACCGATGCCCGGTCGTTGCCAATGCACGAGACGATGCCCGTGCCCGTGATCACCACCCGTTTCATGGAGACTCTCCCGTCGCTTGGGCCGCAACCGGCACGTTGTCCTTCTTGAATAAGCCGACACGCAGGTCGCGCGCCACGTAGATTTCCTGACCGTCGACGAGCAGACGCGCATCACCGATGGCCATGACCAGTTTGCGCTTGATTACGCGCTTGATATCGATTTCGTAGGTAACAAGTTTGGCCATTGGGCCGATTTCGCCGGCGAACTTGACCTCTCCCACACCCAACGCGCGCCCGCGGCCCGGCAGCCGCAGCCAAGTCAGGTAGAAGCCGATCAGCTGCCACATGGCGTCAAGCCCCAGGCAGCCTGGCATCACTGGATCGCCCTGAAAATGACATGGGAAGAACCACAGGTCCGGCCGCACGTCGAGCTCGGCGCGGATCAGGCCCAATTTGTGCGCACCGCCGTCGCTGTCGATGTGCGTGACGCGATCGAACATGAGCATGGGCGGCAGTGGGAGACGGCCGCTGTCGGGTGAGAAAAGCCGGCCTTCGCCCGAAGCGATCAGCTCTTCGTAAGAAAAAGAATCTGCCATGTGAGTTTCATGCTCCGGGGCTGGTCGGACAGCCTAGTTCAGGGGGCGCTACCGTGCCCAACAAGTGGGAAAGATGCACGGCGCAATTGGCAAGGCCCAAGACGAATCTGAACCGGCGCAAAGAGTGTCGCTTGGGCTGCCGTTTTGTATAAGGTTTATTGTACATACATCTTATCCGACGCCAGCGCGCATCGACCTTGAAGGTAAGAGCGTCATGTCCCGGTGAAGAGGAACAGCAAGCGCGTATATCGACGCCCCGTATGTCAATCTCATCTATTGATGACGACTCGAAGGTAAAGATTGGAGAGTGTCCGAATTTCTGTGTGTGAGGTGGTTTTTTGAATTTGGTTTTCTGACTCTCTTCTATCGGAATTCAGGCCCCTGCGAGGCCGCCGTAGGCCCTCGGTTGCGCCATGTACTTATGCGTCAGCCTGCCTTATGCGCGGCGCTCGCTACTGCGCGCCGCTTCCGTGAACCGCTCCTCGCAAGAGTGTCGCGAACTGATTCATCGCGTCCTTCCAGTTGTGCGCCCCTCGACCCCAGTCGAGCCGTGATGTGGTTGAGCGCCAGCCAGATCAGCTTGGAAGCGCCATCGCCGCTGGGGAAGCGCCCGCGCGTCTTGATGATCTTGCGCAGGCGGGCGTTGATGCACGCGAATAGCATTGGTGGTGTAGCTCACCCGGCGCTTTCGCGGCGGGAACGCGAAGAACGGAATCACACGGCTCCAAGCCCGGCGCCACGCGGCGATCACGGACGGTAATTTCTTGCCCATGGGCCGTGCTCGAACTCATCCATCGCGGCTTCGGCGCCGTCCGCCGTGTAAGTCGACCGCAGCGCTGTCAAAGGAAGAGATCGCCGCACAGGTAGGCGACGAGAGCCGTTTGCTGTTTGCAGAGATCATGACCAAGCGCCTGAGCGATGTGTGCCCGAACGGCGCGAAATTTGTATCGGCAGATGAGTTTGCGCAGTGTGTTCTCGATCTCAGGGCCAATGAAAAGTCTCGGTCAAGACACCTTGGCGAGGTACTGCTGAAAGCACAGGACCAGTCGAACTGCGGTCACGCAGACGACGCAAAAGAAATATTGCGCAACTTTCGTGCGACATGCCCTTGGCGCTACTTCCCGGAGATTGCAGATACGCAGCTATGGAACGTCGATGACTAGTTGTCACATTCCAGTCGATGCCGAGTGGTACTTGGCCGATCTCGTAATTCAAATTCAGGCTGAAGGCGATCCTCGATGCGTTGTTCATGTGTATACGGTGCTGGTGCGCGCATGCTCGCCCGCCGACGCATATGAAAAGTCGCTGATCCTCGGGGAAGTACAGGTTGGGAGTTCGTATCTGAATCCGTCGGCGAAAAGAGTGACGTCGAAGTTAGTCGGGCTCAGGGATCTGTCGGTAGTCCACGAAGAACTCAAGCACGGCGCGGAGCTCTGTTTTGTCGAGCGAACTGACTTGCAGCCGGATCAAGTGGCATCTATGGCGCGGCCCAGGAGTGAGCTATCCGTGTTCGCAGAGATTGAGCCGACCTTTG
>JBDTRV010000307.1:0-4150 GCA_039931475.1 Burkholderiales bacterium
GCCGAAAAGCTGACCGATCGACTGGGACAGCCGTTTGTGGTCGTGAACAAACCAGGCGCGGCAACGCGGATCGGAACCGAGTACGTCATCAAGGCCCCGCCCGATGGATACACGTTGGGATTCTTCTTTGGCATCTCCGGTCTGTTCCAGTTGATGTTCGACAACTATGCCGAGCTCCAACCGGGGAAGGACTTCGAAGCCATCTCCTTGGCTACACGTGCGCCGTCATTCCTGGCCGTCAACGCCGCATTGCCAATAAAGAACGTCGCGGACTTCATTGCCTATGTCCGCGCCAACGACGGAAAGATCACATACGGCCACAGCGGCAACGCGTCCACACCCAACATGGCCGCGATGGTCTTGCTCAAGTCGCTGGGTGTGAAAGGGTTGGGCGTGCCGTACAAGGGCAACGCACCGACCGCTGTCGCCATTGCCGCGGGAGACCTCGACTTTGGAATCGTGGACTACACCGCTGCGCGCCCCATGATGGAGCGCGGAATGGTTCGGTTGATCGCGGCCATGGAACCCAAGCGTTCGGCGTTGCAGCCCGACGTGCCGACGGCAGGAGAGGAAGGTCTCACTCGCACCGCCGACGGCGTCACACCCTGGACCATCTTGGTGGCGCCGCCGGGCACGCCGCCCGCCGTGATTGCGACTCTCAACAAGCACGTCGTCGAAATTCTCAAGATGCCGGATGTCAGGGATCGGCTGCGGGTGGCCGGGGTCGAGGTGGAGGGCAGCACAGCCGCCGAAGCCGCAACCGCCTATGTGGCCGAGCGCAAGAAGATGACGGAAATCGTCAATGACCTTGGCGTGTCACTCAAGAACTGACTGGGTCCAGTCAACCGGTTGCGATCCATGAGCAAAGATACCGAAACGTTGCGCGAGTCCACTTTGACTGTGCGGGATGGCGTCGCCGAGTTCTCGCACCAGCGCCCCGCCGCGCGCAACGCGCTGTCCGACGGACTGCGCGCCGACTACACCGAGATGCTCGACAAGATTGAGTGCGACCGCCAGATTCGCGTGCTCATCATCACCGGCTCTGGTGGCAGCTTTTGTGCTGGAGGAGACGTCAAGGCCATGCAGGCGCGGATCGCAGGCGCCAATCAATATGAAGGCTCGCCCTACGCGATGCGCCGCAGGGTTCTGTCGGCGCACCATGGTTGGCTCGATCGTTTGCGATCCCTCGAGATGCCGGTGATCGCCGCGGTTGATGGTGCGGCTTACGGGGCCGGCTTTTCGCTTGCATTGACCGCTGATTTCGTTCTTGCATCGACACGCGCCAAGTTCTGCTTTGCTTTTGCGAAGGTAGGCGCGGTCGCCGACTTTGGTGCGTTCTACACCGTGCCCCGGCTCGTCGGTCTGGCTAAAGCCAAGGATCTGATGATGACCGCGCGGCGCGTTGAAGCGGCCGAGGCGCTGCAACTGGGGCTTGTTCATGGCGTGCATGAACCCGATGCCCTGCTGCCAGAAGCACATCGAATGGCCCGACGCTTCCTGACCGGCCCGCACGAAGCACTGGGAATGATCAAGAGCACCTTAAATCGCAGTTTCGACCTGGACTATCGGAGTATGGCGGAGCTCGAGACGTCCCAGCAAGCCATCGCCATGGCCAGCGCCTATCACGCGGATGCCGTGGCGCGCTTTTCGCGCGGTGAGCCATTGGCTTACGACTGGGACCGGGATCAGGGCCAGGACCGCTAACGCGATGGCAATGAATCATCGCACCGTATCGAAGGAGAAGAACCCATGACAAACAAGGTATTCGTTGCCGGCGTCGGCATGATCCCGTTCGCCAAACCTGGCGCCAGCGCCCACTACGACGCCATGGGCGCCGCTGCGGTCACACAGGCGTTGCAGGACGCGGGAATCGACTATGCGGACGTGCAGGAGGCCTACGCCGGCTACGTATACGGCGATTCGACCTGCGGCCAGAAAGCGCTCTACAAGGTGGGCATGACCGGCATCCCGATCGTTAACGTCAACAACAACTGCTCGACCGGCTCGACGGCGCTCTATCTTGCGCGGCAGGCCGTTCGCAGCGGCATGGCCGACTGCGTGCTTGCCTTCGGTTTCGAAGAGATGCAGCCCGGTGCTCTCAACTCGTTCTGGACCGATCGGCCGGCTGCCGCGGGAGACTTTCGCACGCATGCGCAGGAGCTCGTGGGGCAGCCCGATCTGCCGGGTGCCTTGCGATCGTTTGGCGGCGCTGGCTATGCCCATATGCAGAAATACGGCACGAAGATGGAAACCTTCGCCAGGATCCGCGCCAAAGCCAGCCAGCATGCCGCGCGCAATCCGCTCGCGGTGTTTCGCAACGTCGTCTCCACCGAGGACGTGATGAACAGCCCGGTTTTGTGGGAAGGTGTCATGACCAAACTCATGGCTTGCCCGCCGACCTGCGGCGCCGCTGCTGCCATCGTCGTGTCCGAGGATTTTGCGCGTCGGCGTGGCCTGCGCACCGACGTCTGCATTGCCGGCCAAGCCCTCACCACGGACTTCCCGAGCACGTTCGAGTCGCGCGACATGATCCGCCTCGTGGGCTTCGATATGGCGCAAGCGGCAGCTCAAAAGGCTTACGAGCAAGCGGGCATCGGACCCGACGACGTGGACGTCGTCGAACTGCATGACTGCTTCGCGCACAACGAACTGGTGAGCTACGAAGCCCTCGGCCTGTGCCCCGAAGGTGGCGCCGAGAAGTTCGTGGTCGATGGGGACAACACTTACGGCGGGCGCTACGTCACGAATCCTTCGGGAGGGCTGTTGTCCAAGGGGCATCCGCTGGGCGCGACCGGTCTGGCGCAATGCTACGAATTGACGCACCAGTTGCGCGGTTCCGCGGACCAGAGGCAGGTCGAAGGCGCCCGGATCGCGCTACAGCACAACCTGGGCTTGGGCGGCGCATGCGTCGTCACGGTCTACCAGGCGAGCTGATTCGTTGCCGGCCGTTTTAAGGAGATTCGAGTGATCGACAAGAAGCACATCGGTATGCGCTTTCCCTTGCACCATGCCGCGGTCGAGGCGGGCCAACTGCGCTTCTTCGCCAAGGCCACGGGCGAAACTGACCCGGTGTACTTCGACGAGGCCGCGGCGCTAGCGGCAGCCCACCCGGGCCTGCCGGCTCCGCCCACGTTTCTGTTCTCGATGGAGTTGTCTCGTCCGCCGAGCACTTGGCGGGAAGACGTGGGCATCGAGATGGCGCGTGTGCTACACGGCGAGCAGTCCTTTACCTACCACCGTATGGCCCATGCCGGCGATGTGCTCAGTTTCGATTGCAGTGTGGCCGACATCTATGACAAGAAGGGTGGGGCACTGGATTTTCTCGTGCGCGAAACCCGGGTGACCAACCAGCGCGGGGAGCATGTGGCCGACCTGCGAAGCGTTCTGGTGCAACGCAATGGCTGAAGCCCAGCGCACCGTCATGAGTAAGTTGAACCCGCAAGATTTCGCGATCGGTGACGCGCTGCCGCCGTTGACCCTGGCGCCGATCAACCGCACGACCCTGGCACTGTTTTGCGGAGCTTCGGGCGATCACAACCCGATTCACATCGACCTCGACATGGCCCGGCGGGCCGGCATGCCCGACGTCTTCGCCCATGGCATGTTGTCGATGGCCTACCTGGCACGGCTTCTGACCATGTGGGTCGATCAGCGGCAACTGCGCCAGTTCAATGCCCGATTTGCAGGCATTACCCACTTGGGCCATCAGATCACCTGCGTCGGAAAGATCGTGGACAGGCTGGAAATGGATGGCGAACAGCGCATCAAGGTCGAGGTGCGAACGGTCAACCAGTATGGCGAAGTGAAGATTCTCGGGGATGCCCAGATCGCGCTTTGACCGTTCATTCATCAATCAACAGGAACCGACATGGGAAAACTCGAAGGCAAGGTCGCGCTGGTCACTGGATCGGGAAGGGGCATTGGCCAAGCGATTGCATTGAAGCTGGCCAGTGAAGGCGCGCGGCTGGTGATCAACGATCTCGACGCCGACCCCGCGAACGAGACGGTAGCGCTGTTGAAAGCAAAAGGTGTCGAGGCCATCGCCTGCGTGGGCAGCGTGACGGCGCCGGACTTTTCCGAGCGCTACGTCAAGATGGCGATGGACCACTTCAAGGGCATCGACATCATCGTCAACAACGCCGGCTACACC